>JAZURU010000001.1:0-8075 GCA_045606365.1 Candidatus Scatosoma sp.
GATCAGGGGCAGAATAAATTTCACGCCCGCAGCAGCGCTTGCCGTGATTTTTAACCCTCTTTCCTCCAAGGCGTATTCTACCTGCGGTTTTACCCCGTCTAAAACGTTATACGCATTGTCCGTTAAGCCCGTCTTCGCAGACACGGTATACCCATTTTGCGTTTTTTTGCCCTGCATATCAGCAAAAAGATAGAAGGTAGAGCTGTATCTTACCCCCTCCTTTACCACTTCGAAACGAGGCAAGAGGGAACGGTGATGATCGCGGTCTAACGCCTGCTGCATATTGGTCGGCTCGACCAAAACGTAATCGGTCACTGAGCCCATGATCATAGGCCCTTTTTCCTTGTGATACAGCGCGGTAAGCGTTGCGCCCGTGGCGTGACCGCTGAAATAAATATCAAAATCGTAATCGGTGATCGTCGCGCTGTATTTGCCCTTTGCCAGCTTGTAGGTACGCACCTCGGGATAATAATCGAACACGTCCTCGCTGTCCATGGGAATGGCCGTACGCATAGGATTTAAATACTTTTCGTCGATATGTTCCACCGCGAACGCAATCGAGTTTACGTGCTCGAACAAATGGTGGGTGCAGGCGTGCTCGCCATGTATAAAATAATGGGGGCCGCCATACAAGAAACCGTCCACCGTGCATGCGGCAAGCTGCTGCGTGTTTCTATACGCCGCCTCCGCAAACATGGGGTTTCTATCGGCAAGCAGCAAAAACATGGGCGCGCAGCCGTCTGAGGTACGCGAGCCCCAATACGTCCATTTGTTGTTGCGATTTCCAAAGCTATTATCCCAGCCGCCGTCGGGCAGCAGGAATTTCAAATGCGCCTCCACAATCTTCTGCGCTTTATCTAGCAGCGGCATATCCCCCACCTCTACGGCATATTTGACCAGAGCAGGTACGGATTCCTCCACGTTGTAGCCGATGTCTACCGAACGGCAGCCCTTATCCGACAGCCGATCGTGCGGCTTGCTCTCCCCGAATAAAAATCCGCTTTCACTGATATGCGCCATCGCATAAGCGATCAGACGCGCCGCGCGGTCGAGGTATTTCTGTTCGCCAAAATACTTGCCGGAAAGCGCCATTGCCAAGCCGTTGGTGGTGGCGTAGTTGATATTCGCAGGGGAATGTTCGTCCAGGTTGTAATACAGCCACTCCGCCATACCCCTTGCCCTCTTTTCAAACGCCGCCTTTGTGCCCTCGTCATACAGCGCTTTGCCCGCGCGAAGTGCCTCAATCACCGCGATTTGGTGGAAGGTCGTCGTATACCGCCACGCCGCCTGCGCGTCATTATACAAGCCGCCGTCGGTGCACAGCATATTTTCACCGTACGCAAAGACGTCCTTTGCCGCCTGCAGATATTTTTCCTCACCCGAGATTTTCGCCATGACGGTGAGCCCGAACACCGCGTCGGGGCATCTACCATGAACCATTTTACAACTGCGACAATAGATCCCACCCTTAAAGGCAGGATCGTTGCCCTTGTCCTGCACGGAAAGCAGAGCGTCGCAAAATTCTTTTAATAACTTTATATAAATATTTTTCATGATAACGTTTTGGCTTGAAGCGTCCTTTTGAACGCTACAAGCCCCTCCTTTTTATTAAGCACTTTGCCGATTAAAGCGGGAAATCGGGCAACGCTCTTTTCAACTTGGTTTGAAACGGCCAGCCTAACGCGATTCTTGAACAGACAATCTACCGTCCCCCTAAAAAAATCGCTAAATAACAAAGAAAATGGCAAAGCTCTTAAGGCGAATCCGCCGTGGAACTTTCCCATTTTTATTATAAAGTATTTTATATGACCTGTCAATGCGATTTTTTATTGTCATATAGAAAAATTTACACTTTTATGATAAATTTTTCCATATTTTTATCCGTTAAAGCTCCTCATAATACGAAGATTTCTTAAAGATCCCGCCCGAACGTTGGAAAAATGCTTCATTGAGCAGGTACAAGCCCTGCTTACAGCGGGCAAACGGCGCCTCGCCGCAAGGATGCGCGGCGTAAAGCTCTTCCCAACGCACGTAGTTCTGTTCGCCGTTGCTTTCCAAAATCCCGATTTTCATTTCAGGCAGGGTTGCAATGCGCGCCGCCACGTTCTTATTCCATTCCACCAGCAACGGATTTACCGTGAGGTCGGCACAGAAACACACCACGCCCTTTTCATGCGCGCTCTTTAAAATCTTCAACGTTTCTGAAAGGGTCTTTGCAATCGGCTTTAAAGTGATCGCTTTATATCCAAGCGAAATGCGCTCCTCCACGTCGTGCAAAGCATGCACCGATTCGTCCGCCGCAACGCGCACGGGCAAATCCCCCACGTACGCCTTATTTTCCTCTTCCAACGGCTCCTCCAACAAAACGATACGCTCCAGCGCGCCGATCTCCTTTGCATAATCCAGCAGAGCCTGCACCCTTTCCACGGTATCGTATTTGCCGTTGGCGTCTAAATAATAGAGGATATTCCCACTTCTTGTGTGCGCTGTTTTATACGATTTGGCAATACCATGTATGTGTTCAAGGCGATTTTTATCCCATTCCAGCATCTCCGCCTTCGTCTTCTTTCCGTTGTCGTCAAAGCCGATTTTAATCTTCATCAACACCGTGCCGTTTTCCAGCAGGCGAATGATCTCCTCGTCTTTTACGCCGTACGAAAGCAGAGGAATATTGCACAGCTTTTCGTGCTTTTCGCAAAGTGCAGGCTGGTAATCCGCGGGAATCAATTGCATCCAATCCTCCGTGCCCTGCTCCTTAGCGTAGGCACACCAAAGCGCATTATCTACCGCCACCAAAGCGTTTCTAACAAAGGTTTCCCGAAGCGACCCTCCAACGTTTGTCAACGTGCGCGCATATGCAAGCGTTTCGGCATAGATGCTGTCGATCAGCTGCATCGGGGTATCCCCCTCCTTGCCGATCAAAGCGTTCATCGCATACCTGGTGACCGCATACATATAGGCATTCCCCGCCTCCTCTGTATTGCTGGTAAACACCGCCGCATCCGACCAAAGCACGCTCTGCACCCCTACGCCAACGCCGTGCGTACGCTCGGTTTCCACCCGACAAACGACTTGCCAAAGCTCGGATAAAAACCCGCCCTTAAAGCCAAACGGCGCTTTTAATTTTTCAGGTACGTATGTACAGCTCGTTTTTACGATTTTCATTTCAGTTCAATCCTCTTGCCAAGCTTCGACGATTCGTATGCCGCCAAAATGATGTCGACGGGTTTTTTGCCCTCGTAAACGTCTACCAGCGGCGTTCTATCCTCTTCGATCGCCTCGATTAAATCAGCAAACTGCATTTGGTGGAACGCATGCGAGAACGCCATCGGGTCAGAGCCCGCTTTGCTATCCGTCTTCTTCAGCTCTTCCTCTTCTCCCTCGACGTCCCAAAGGATGATTGTGTCCTCCTCCAGCTTGATCGTGCCCTTTGTACCGCTGATGGTAATCGTACGCGGATAACCGGGGGCGGCAACCGTGGTGCTGTGGATCATACCCACCGCGCCATTTTCATATTCCACCAAAAGATAGGCGGTGTCCTCCGTTTCAATCTTCTTCACCTGCGTACGGCAGAGGGCTTGCACACTCTTCACGCCACCCATCAGATACTGGATCAAATCTACGCCATGCACCCCTTGGTTCATCAGCGCGCCGCCACCGTCCATTGCCCAAGTGCCGCGCCAGCCGCCCTGTGCATAATATTCGTCCGAACGGTAAAACTTACCCACAAAATCCGCCAGCAGGATTTTCCCCAGCCTACCGTCCTCGATCGCTTTTTTCGCTTTTTGAATGGAGGGCGCAAAGCGCAATTGCGTGATAACCTCGACCTTGGTATGGTGTTTTTCCACCGCCGCCACCAAATCGTCCAGCTGCTGACGAGTGATTGCCAACGGCTTTTCCACGATGATATGCTTGCCCGCCTCTGCCGCCTGAATGGCAAGCTTAGCATGCAACCCGCTGGGCGTGCAGATATTCACCACGTCCACCTCTTTGCAAGCCAGCATCTCCTCCACCGTCGAAAACACCTTGCAGCCGTGCTTTTGGGCAAAGCGTTCCGCGCTCTCTTTTCGGGTATCAAAAACCCCGTACAGCGCGCCGTTTTCTAAACCTTGGATGGCGGTGGCGTGCATCTCTGCAATCGCCCCGCAACCGATAAGTGCAAAATTTTTCATGCTTTTTCCTTTTTTCATCCACCGATATTTCTAAGACTTAGGCAAGCCTTGCAAGGTTATCGAGGTTGACCTCCGTACGCATCTTTTCGCCGTTGACAAGACGTTCTACCTCTTCACAAACGTGCAACGCTACCCGCTTTAAGCCATTGGTTGCCGTACCTGCAATATGTGGCGTAAGCACCACGTTCGGCAGCGCACGCAATTCGTTGTCCTTTGCGGGCGGTTCGGTTCTGGTGACGTCGATACAAGCAAAGATTCTGCCTTTTTTGAGCTCTGCAATCAGATCGTCCTCGTTGATGACCGAGCCTCTGGACGTGTTGATCAAAATTGCCCCGTCCTGCATCAAGCAAAGGTTCGCCGCATTCAACATATTGTCCGTTGCGGGAATGGAGGGGGCATGTACGCTGACAACGTCGCTTTCAGACATCAGCGTTTCCAACGAAACCTTTTCTGCACCGATCGCCGCAATCTCTTCCGCCGACAAAATCGGGTCGTACATCAAAACGTCGACATGGAAGTTTTTGAGCAGCTTGACCATATGCTTGCCGACCGCGCCGCCCGAAATTACGCCGATTTTTATATCGTAGAAATCCTTGACCTTCTGTTTGATATTTTCCTGCCAAAGACCGTTTTTCGTGTCCTCGTTCAATGTATAGAACCCTTTGCACGCCGAAATTGCAAAGCCAAGCGCCGTTTCCGCCACCCCTTCACCGATCGCCACCGCCGAGTTCGTAATACGAATTTTTCTGGCAACAAATGCGTCCGAAATGATGGGCTTAATGCTGCCCGCGCCATGGATTACCGCCTTTAAATCGGGGCAAGTATCCAGGACTTTTTCGTCTATTTTGGGGCTATCCCAAGAGGTGACGATCACCGTCGAGCCCTTTACGAAATCCAGATAATACGCCTCGTCGGAAAAATCGTCGCGGTCGTACACCTTGACCTCTCCCATTTTACGCAGTCTGTCATAATACTTTTCCCCGAACACTCTGCCTCGGAATTCCTTGTTTACCAATACGCAAATTTTTTCCATAATTTTACACTCCTTTCCGTGTATTTCTCAGTCCTTATAAATTTTGCTTGCGTTTGCCGCATACGTTTTTTCAAACGCATATCCGTCGAAGCCGTCCTCTTCCGTCAGCTCCTCTAACGCTACCCTCTTGCCGTCCAGCTGATCGCGAGATTTCTTGCCGCAAATCATCACCAACGAACAGTTGATCAGCGTTTCAACGTCGGCAAGGTTGCTCTTGCCGTTTTTCAGCTCGCGATAGATCTCCCTAAGCAACGCCACGTAAATCTTGCTGCTGTCGATGGCGATCTGGTAGCTGCCTTTCGTCGTCATAATCGTCAAATGGAAGGGGCGCCAACCGCCGATATACGTGTGGTAATGTGCAATCAATCCATTCTCAAATTCCAGCGTATACGTTTCCACCTTGTGTCCGTCGGGCGCAACGCCGTAACCGTCGAAACGGCAAGCCGTCGCTTTTGCGCCTGCAATTTCGGTGAAGATTTCTACAATGTGAATGGAGTAATTGAACTCGTCCACGCCGCAAGTACCAAAGATCGAAACGATCTCACCACGCTCCTCCACAGGCTTTTTCAAAAACGCTTGAATTTCATCGGCGTGTCTTGCCGAGGAAGAACCGATTACGTACGCGCCCTCCTTTACCCACTGACGAAGGGTGTTCGCATCCTTTACGTTGCCGATAACGGGTTTGTCGATAAATACCGGTTTCCCCGCTTTTATGAAAGGCAATGCCTGCTGTAAATGCTTATCCCAATTGCAGGATTGCACAAAACCTACGTCCACCTTATCCACCATATCTTCAATCTTGTCTACCTTGCCCGCAAGTCCAAAGCGGCGAACAAACCAATCCGCCTCCTCCTCGCCGCGAAAGCTGACAGGGCAAACGTATTCGTATTTCATGTCCATGCAGTATTTTTCCAGCTCTTCCGCAAATCCCAAGGGATGTGATACGTCCAAGCTAACGCCACCGATTTTAATCATACTTTTTCTCCTTTCCGTTTTATAGAAACTTATATATTTCTTTACAAGCATATTTCAAAAAATATCCTTGCTGTATTATTATAGCATGCATTTTTGAAATGTACATTACAAAATAGCTTTAAAAACATTACATTTTATCATATTCTTTATGCAAAAAAAACTTGAAACCTGACCACATTCGTGATATAATGTAGATACCATGAGAAAAATTTCTGAATTCAGGCAGGAACGGCTGATTTACAATCACGTTATATACAACACCGAAGTCGAACGGCATTTTGCAAAGCATTCGCATTCCCTTTTAGAGATGATCTTTGTTCTACAAGGGGAAGTGACGTATGCGATTGAGAACAAAAAATTTGTGGCACGCTCTGGGGATCTGATTATCATCAAGCCTTACGCCTACCACTTTTTTTCGGTGACAAACGAACCTGATTACGAAAAAATTAGTATTTTGTTGCCAAGTGAACAGCTCGACACCACCATGTTTGGCGCAGAAAATTTCCTATTGCTGCCATGTGGCAACAGCAGGATTGAAGACATCTTTCAAAAGGCAGATTTTTATTATCATAATTGTCCGCAAGCCGTCTTTAAGGAACTGTTGATTTCGCTCGCCAAGGAAATATGGATCAATGTGCAGTTGTTCCATCTTCCAAATGTTGTGACCGAGCATCGACAAATCCACCCCTTAATCGAACGGACCATCGGGTACGTCAACGACCATCTGTTCGCGATAGAAACGGTAAAAGATCTTGCCTCCCGTCTTTGCGTATCAGAGGGATATTTAAAAACGCTGTTTGTAAAGCAGATGAAAATCAGCATAAAAAAATACATAACAGAAAAGAAAATGCTGATGGCAAGGTCGATGATCTTATCCGGGACAACCCCTACGCAAGCCGCTTTTCAATGTGGATATTCACACTACGTCACCTTTTACAGACTGTACGTTAAAATGTTTAAAAGCTCCCCCGCCTCGGAATATAAAGGATAGGGGCATGTCTGCGTTCAACGCGCAGCGGACACTCAATGGTCGCCCCTAAGAGAATGCTGCCGCTTCCGTGATTCTGAATGCAAAAAATGCGGAATGACGAATCTCTCCCCCTGTGCTTTTTGAGATTCTTCGCTTTGCTCAGAATGACATTTCTAGCGTCTGTTAATCACTACCAAACCACGCAATTCCCGCGGGGTTTCCCGCAAAACACCGATATGCGTTTTTCTTACACAAAAAAAGGAATGCAAAGCTTTGCATTCCTTTTTTTACTTTTATTTGTTGTCTTACAGCGAATACCAGATCGCCAAGAAAATCAAGCTGACCACGAAAAAGAACAATCCCGTGAAAAACACACTTCCGGTTGCCGTATTCTTTTCCTTTTTACCTGTTTTTCGCTCGCGGTATTGTGCATATGTTTCATCCTGCAATCTACCAAAGGGAATCAATGCCTTGATTGCACGCCCGAAAACGTAGGTGATACCTAAAAAGCCACCCTCATCCGCAATGAACATCATCGCTGAAAACAGCATCAGCAACGCACCCGCGGAAAAGAAAGCGTCATGCAACAGCTGAATATTCGTCTTTGCATTGTCGGTGAAAAAGCCCTTGATCGCAAAAACGATCAGCACAATCCCAGCCGCTACGCAAAAACTGATAATATATTGTATCCAAAACGCTTTTTTTTGTTTATCCACAAGCCGCCTCGCCTGAATTATTGAAGTTGCGCCTTATATTTCGCCTCTTCCTCGTCGTTGCAATACACGAAGTGTCCGGGGGAAACCTCACGCATAGACGGCAGGTTCACCGAATAATCGTGCTCTGCCAGAGGATTATACACCATTCTCACACGCTTCTTCTCGTACTGAGGGTCGGGCAAGGGAATTGCCGACAACAACGATTTCGT
>JAZURU010000002.1:0-6505 GCA_045606365.1 Candidatus Scatosoma sp.
GCGCAACGCGCGTAGAAGGTGCTACCTAAGAAAAACGACAGGTTTCATGCCTGTCGTTTTTTCCTGTTTGGGGCAGCCTTCATGGCGAGAAACCTGCGTATTCATCCAGGGTTCGCGCGAGCGACACGGCAGGAATAGGTATTGTTATCAGGGTTTAAGTTGCTGCCGTGTCGCGCTGCTTTGCCGCTTGCGGCAAATACCCGTTAGCGCAACGCGCGTAGAAGGTGCTACCTAAGAAAAACGACAGGTTTCATGCCTGTCGTTTTTTCCTGTTTGGGGCAGCCTGTCATTCTGAACGCAGTGAAGAATCCCAAAATACGCTCAGGAGGACAGGGGCGGGCGTTCATTGCTTGCTCCTACGAAAAAAATAAAAATATTTTTTTGTCAAACGTTTTACTTATTAAAAAAAATTTGCTATAATAAAAAAAATCTTTCTGTAAAAACGGTGGCAACTGTCGCCAATTACCGCCAACGCGGGATTCCGAATCCGTAGCGAAGCCCAAAAAACCATATATAAACGTGCAGGGCAGTTAGTACGGGCACGGCAACCATGAAAAATAGGTTATCCAAACGGTTTTTAAAGATAAACATACACGCGTATACGGTTGGTCCGCCGCCAAGCAATGCAATCAGCGACAGCTTTCCATCGTACTTTTTTTGTTGGTCAGGCTTTACCTTTCGCAGGTTTTTCATAAACAAAAACGCGTAAAAATTGATGGCAAGTACGTAAACAATCAATAAAATTCCAAGCATAGCAAACTTAGTTTGCGCCAAAAGAAGAAAAAACATTTATCAAGGTAGGTACATATGAAAAAAAGAGCATTGGTCAGCGTTTCTGACAAAAGTGGCATCGTTGAATTTTGTCAGCGGTTGGTTGCCTGCGGGTATGAAATTATCTCCACGGGCGGCACGGCGAAAGCCTTGAAAGAGGCGGGCTTGCCCGTCATCGGCATCAGCGAGCTTACGGGCTTTCCCGAATGTCTCGACGGCAGAGTGAAAACCTTGCACCCTGCTGTGCACGCAGGGTTGTTGGCGATGCGTTCCAACCCCGAGCACATGCAGCAAATTCAAGATCTGGGTATCAACACCATTGATATCGTCGCGGTCAACCTCTATCCCTTCAAGCAGACGATCGCAAAAGCGGGCGTCAGCTTTGCCGAGGCGGTGGAAAATATCGACATCGGCGGCCCTACGATGATCCGCGCGGCGGCAAAAAATTATCAGGACGTAGCGGTGGTGGTCGATCCTAAGGATTACGAGAGGGTGCTTTCTGAATTAGAATCGGGTGAAATCACGCTTGACACCAAAAAATATCTGCAATATAAGGTATACGCGCACACGGCTATGTACGACAGCATGATTTCCAATTATTTGGCGCAGCAGCTGGAAATTCGCTATCCCGAAACGATCACGTTTGCGTACGAAAAAACGCAGGATATGCGCTATGGGGAAAACCCCCATCAGGGCGCGTCCTATTATAGCGAGGTATTCCCGCGCGCGGGCTCTCTGTCGACGGCAAAGCAGCTTTGGGGGAAAGAGCTTTCTTACAACAACATCAACGACGCGAACGGCGCATTGGAGCTGGTAAAGGAATTTGACGAACCCTGCGTAGTGGCTTGCAAGCATGCGAACCCCTGCGGCGTAGGTACGGGCGCAACCATTCACGAGGCGTACGTCAAAGCCTATGAGGCGGATCCCGTATCCATCTTTGGCGGTATCTTGGCGATCAACGGCGTGGTGGACGAGGCAACGGCAACCGAAATTTCCAAGATCTTTATTGAAATTGTCATTGCAGAGGGCTTTACTCCCGAGGCGATGGAGATTTTGACCAAAAAGAAGAACATTCGCCTTTTGGAATTGCCTGATATTAAGGCAAAGAGAGCCAGTGGCGCATACGATATGAAAAAGGTGTACGGCGGTCTGCTAGTGCAGGATTACGACAATACGCTGTTTGCAGAGGAAAACGTCAAGGTCGTCACCAAGCGCGCGCCCACCGAGGCAGAGATGAAAGGGCTGCTCTTCAATTGGCGGGTGGTAAAGCACACCAAATCGAATGCAATCGTCATCGGCAACGCGGATAAGACGACGGGCATTGGCATGGGGCAAACCAACCGTATTTGGGCGGCGCAGCAGGCGATCGAGCACGCGGGCGAAAATGCCAAAGGTTCGGTGATGGCGTCGGATGCGTTCTTCCCCTTCCCCGACGTAGTGGCAGAGTGCGTAAAAGCGGGCATTACGGCGGTGATCCAACCTGGCGGCAGCAAAAACGATCAGCTTTCGATCGACGCTTGCGACGAGGCGGGCATTGCGATGATCTTCGTTGGCGACAGACATTTCAAACACTGATTTTTGGGTGATTTTGACGATTTTTTGCAACAAAAAAGACTTTGACTGCGTGTCAAAGTCTTTCTTTTTTTGCTTTTGGGGTCGGGTTAGTCCTTATCTTCCGCGGGGGCGTTCAAGGACGCCTTATATTCCGTAATTGCCTTGGAAAGCTGATCGGGGCAGGAGGTGTTGTTGCGGCATTTAATGCCCGCAAGCAGCGTTTCTACCTCGTCGATATTCTTGCCTTCTACCAGGCGTGCAATCCCTTGCAGGTTGCCGCCGCAGCCACCGATAAAGCGGACGTTGCGCAGCTTGTTTTCTGCGTCTACGTCGAATAAAATTTGTTTGGAGCAGGTCCATTTCGTCCAATAAGTATACATATTCTTACCTCGTTAAAATATTTTACGTATGTGATTTGGCTCAATCTACAAGCGTTTCATAGATGGCGGAATACAGCTCGGAGGCTTTACATTCCCAATTTTTGTAGATATTTTGCGCCGTTTTTTTGTCGGGAACGACAAATTTTAATTCCAGCATCGGCTGCGCGGGAGCCAAGATCTTCAAGAATACGGTGTAAGAACCGTCCTTGTTTTGAAAATAATCCGATTTACATTCCTGCCGATTTCTCAGCTTGCCGCTGTTATGCTTTACAAAAGCGGTGATTTCGTCCCGAATGCTTTTGGGGATCGTGATATAAAAGCTGGAAAGGCTTTCCCTGCCGTCGCTGGTAATGGTGTATAAGGGCTCTTCATCCGAGGAAGAGATGCGGCAGATAAAGCCGTCGTCCAAAAGTTTAGGGATCAGCTCCATACAATCCATATAATTCAGCCAATTGTTGCCCGCGGTGCACATTTCGATAATCGTTCTTTCCGAAAGGGCGCTTTCCATTTTGTCGAAAACAAACAGCAAAATCAGTTTGTTTACAGACGTTTCGCCTTGAATTTGCATACGAATGACTCCTTGGTAAAAAAAATTATCGAACTAAGCCTAACCATTATATATAATTTCTGATAAAAAATCAAGGTGTTTTGCGAAAAAATCTTTGCGAATTTGATTTTTTATGCTATAATAATAAAAAAGCGAGGGAATTTTTGTGAGGAATAGACATGAGCTTTATTGAAAAATGCGTAAAAGAAAACCAAGTCTTTCAAGGGAACATTCTGCGCGTCCGCAACGACGACGTTTTGGACGGAGCTGGGAAACCTTGCACACGTGAACATATCGTGCATCCAGGCGGAGCTGCTGCCCTGTACGTGCAGGAGGGGAAGGTGGCGCTGGTAAAGCAGTATCGCTACGTATACGGGGAAGAGGTCGTTGAAATTCCCGCCGGCAAGCTGGAAAAAGGGGAAGACCCTAAAAAAGCGGCGCTTAGAGAGCTGGAGGAGGAAACGGGGATTGCTGCCAAGACGGAGAATGCCGAGTTGTTGTACGTAATGTATCCTACCCCGGGGTACACCAACGAGAAAATTTATATTTACCACGTAAAAAGCGGGGAGCAAGCCGCCTGCCATCCTGACGAAGGGGAGTTCGTTGAAACGGTGTTTATGACGCTGGACGAGGCGAAAAGGCTGCTTGTAGAGGGTAAGCTGCACGACGCGAAAACGATTGTTGCCCTGCAGGCATACTTCCTTAGAAATACGCAATAAAAAAGGACGGAGCTGGAAATTCCAGCTCCGTCTGTATTAAGGAGAATATTAGCAGCAGCTGTTTTGGCAGCAGCAGTTAGGGGTGAGAAGGGAAGACAGCGTTCCGTTTTTGTACAGACAATACAAAAGCGCCACGATGATGGGCAGGCCGCAGCCGCTTAATACGTTCGAGCAGAAAATCCCGTCTTTGCAGCCGAGGACGAGGAGCGCGATCAAAATCCAGAGAGTCGTATTACCCTGCGTAAAGCAATTCATAAAGAAACCTCCTGTTTTACCGCAGGGGATATGTAATCGTATCAAAAGTTGCCTGCGGTTTTGTATTTTCTATTACATATTATTCCATGAAAAGAAAAAAGGTTCTATCTTTTTTATGGGATAACCCTTTCATTTTGTTGCAAATCCAAGAAAAATGCGTTATAATACCGATATGCGGACGATTTTTCGGGCGGATACGCCGTAGGGCGATTTGACCATAAAACGAAAAATGCGTGCGTAAATACAATTTTTCTGCGGATACTGACAGCGGTCAGATTCGACGGAGGTATATTATGGAAAGGAAAGCAGGGCTTTCGACCCGTGACATCACGGGTACGGCGATTTTACTCGCTTTGGTCATCGTTTTGCAGGTGCTTGGCGGCACGATTTCGATCGGCGCCGTGCAGCTGAACTTTACCTTGATCCCCATTGTCTTGGGGGCGGTGCTGTTTGGAAAATGGTCGGGGCTGCTTTTGGGCTTTGCCTGCGGCGTGGTCATTCTAATCCAAGTGATTATGGGGCTTGCCCCGTTCTATGCGGTGATTTGGACGTACACGCCCGTTGTCACGGTGTTTACTTGTATCGTTAAAACCTCGGTGGCGGGTTTTGTGGCAGGTCTACTGTACGAATGGCTTTCGAAAAAGAATTCGCTGGTGGCGCTGTTCGTGGCATCGGGAATTGCGCCTGTTATCAACACGTCGCTGTTTATCGTCGGCTGCCTTTGCATGTCAAAGAGTATTACGATCTTCCAAGAATCTATTCATATGGGCGGTATGAACGTCTTGGTCTTTATTCTGGTGGGGATTGTGACGTTTAACTTTTTCATCGAGCTTGCCATCAATCTGGTGGTTTCCCCCGCGTTGCACCGTGTGATCGGGGTGGTGGAAAAGCAATTTAAGAGGAAATAAAGTATGATTATTTGTATCGACATCGGCAATACGAATATTAAATATGCAATTTACGATAAGGACGATTTAAAGGTTTCCTTCCGCGTCGCCACCGATTTTAAAAAGACGTCGGACGAATACGGCGCGCAGCTTAACGGAATGCTTGTTGCGCAAGGCATCAGCGCCGACGATATCGAAGGGGGAATCGTTTCTTCCGTTGTGCCCAGCTTGGACTATACCATTGACAAAATGTGCGATTTGTATTTGCATATCACGCCTTTGCATATCGCGCCGGGACTGAAATCGGGCTTGAATATCCGTTGCGACGACGCAAGGGAAGTGGGCGCGGATAGAATCGTCAACTGCGTTTCCGCAATCGTTGGATATGGCGACGGAACGCCGATGATCGTCGTGGATTTCGGCACGGCAACCACCTTTAATATTATCAGCGCCAACAACGAATTTATCGGTGGGGTAATCGCGCCTGGTATTAAAGGCTCGCTGGATTCCCTTGTCAACGGCACGGCAAAGCTTCCTCGCGTGGAAATCGAAGCGCCGAATAGCATTATCGCTAAAAATACGGTGACGAATATGCAGGCGGGTATCGTATTCGGTTTTGCAGGATTGACGGAATATATCGTCAAGCGTATTAAAAAGGAATTAAAAGCGCCGAACGCAAAAACGATTGCAACGGGCGGTTTTAGCAACGTCATTTCCAAAGAGATAGAAGGGATAGACGTAGTAGACAAATTGCTCACCTTAAAGGGTTTGAAATATTTGTACGATTTAAACACGAAAAAAGAGTAAACGGGCATACCATGTCCGCGATGAACGCAAAAAACGCATAGATGAATATGAAAAATACAGGCAATTTTTTAAAGCAAAATTGCGTAAGGAGTAGGTTATGGTTAAGAAAGTAGGCGTAGCAATTTTAGGGCTTGGCGTCGTAGGCGGCGGCACCTATCAAACGATTGTCGATCATCACGATTTCTACTTAAAAACACAGCAAATCGATTTGACCGTGGAAATGGTTTTGGATAAAGCCGTTGCAAGATTGGACGAATTGGGGATTCCCCAAGAAATGCGCGCGGCAAGCATTGAAGAAGTGATTGCAAACCCCAACGTAGACATCGTTGTTGAGACGATTGGCGGCGTGGGCGTTGCAAAAGCATTCGTTACTGCGGCGCTCCGCGACGGTAAAACGGTCGTTACCTCGAACAAGGAATTGATTTGTAAATATTCCCATGAATTGGAAGAATTGGCAAAACGCACGGGTTGCGGTTTATATTATGAAGCAAGCTGTGTAGGCGGCGTGCCTATTATCCGCACGCTCTTAGACGGCGTGCAAGCCAACCAAATCCAAACGATGATGGGTATCGTCAACGGCACGAC
>JAZURU010000003.1:0-4135 GCA_045606365.1 Candidatus Scatosoma sp.
CTACATTAGGGTCAGATATATCCTCCTAAGGGGCAATTCCGAGTTCGATTCTCAGCGGGAGTACCATTTTAATACGGTGCCGAAATCCAAGGCGTGGGTTGCGGCGCCGTTTTCTTTTTGCAACCAAGAGCGTATTTTTCTTGCTTTTTTTGCGGTAAAATGCTATGATAGAATTAGTGATAAAAATGGCGTGAACGTCTGGTGCGGCACTGGCGTGCTGCGGCTGCGAAAAATAAGGAGAAAATATGCAGGAAAGCACTCGTGAAAAACTGATTTTTGCCATAGGGGTTTTGGCGTTTATAATTGCGTGCGTGTCCTTTGTATTTTCCGCATTGGACATTTTTGCGGCGATTCAGGCTGCGGGAGGCGATATCCGTCAGGCACTTGCAAATGCGGTCGTTTATGAGATGATCGTGGATATCGTGTTTGCCGCTTTAGAGCTGGCGATGGGGCTGCTTCTGATTAAACAGTGGAGGGATAAAGAGCGAATCGAGTTTTATAAGACGATTGCGCGGTTGATTAGCGCGGTTGTATACGCCTCGTTCGTTCGGGTTGTTTTTTCGCTGATCATGCAGCATTTTATCGGCGAGGAAACGCCTGATTTAAGCCTGAATATTCTCTATTGCATCGTCTATTTGGCGTATTGGATTTTGACCCTTTCGGCGGGAACGTTGGTTAGAAAACGGCAGCTGATGTCGCTGTATTTGATCACGTTGATTACCTCCGTGCTTGCGGTGGGCTTTTGCGTGTATGACTGTATAACGGTATTCCAAGCGGAAGGGACTGCCGTGGAAATCGGCACGACGATTGCGAACACCGCGTTGATGGGTTTGATCGTTGCGTTTGCCGCGGGCGTGGTGGCGTATTATGCGAAAGATCCCAGCGCTTTATGGCGGGACGTCTTAGAGGGGGAGGATTATGACGTCATCGCGACAAGCGACGGCTACGAAAGGGTGAAAATTTACGCAACAAGGGCGCAGGAAGGGGGCATGAACGTGCTCATTCTGTTGTTATACGCGCTTTGCGCCGTCGCAGGCCTGGCGGGAATCGTTTTTTATGTGCTGGAAAACAATATCGGGCGGTATTTTGGCAGCTCGTTGCAAGCCGTTATTGATGAGTTGGGCGACGCGATTTTGGCTGGCAGCATGGACGAAATGTTCAATTTGTTGATGCTGTTGATGCTTGTTTTCATCTACCCGCTGATCTATATATCGCAAGTAATTGGCGCCATTCGTCGGCAAGCGGAAAGCAAAATTAGCATAATCTCGATTACAAGCGTGGGGATTTCGCTAGTACTAATAGCAAGCATTTCGTTGGTGGTGGGCGTGATCTTCGATTTTACCAGCTACCGTACCATTCGATGGGAAAATTACTCTCTATTTGAGGCGGCGCTGCTGGTGCTGTATCTTATAAACCTCTTGACTAAGCGGATATACGCCAACAGCACCAAGGAAATTAACGATGGGATTCTGCAAGGCGATTCTTATCATTCGCACAGCGAAGGAATTGCGCGCGTTTGTCTGTTTAGCGGCATTTATTCCGTGGTAGGGCTGGGGCTTCTTTTTGCTATGGAATGCAGTGAGGGGATGGTATGCGTTTCCTATCTGCTGCTGGCTGTCTCTATCGTTGCGGCTGTGGTGGGCGCTTGCTTGGAGGCAAAGTACCCGTTTAGTGAATTTGAATATGCGAAGCATAAAATCGCCCCGACAGACGGAAGCGGCGCTTTGGAAAGCTCCGACGGGGTTGCAACGGACAAAGGGTAAGAAAAATAAAAAACTCGCAGCCTGTATTGGCTGCGAGGCGTAGGTTAAATATGTACGTGCGCGATGAAGGAGCTTGCGTTTTTTTGCAGCGGGCAACGGGCGCATCTATGGAGTAGCGATGGGCGTATTCATAGGCGTATGGATCGGCGCATATCCGAAAAGGGCTTTATAGGCGCGGAAAAAGGCGCTGTAATCCTTAAAACCGCACTTTAAATAGACGGTCGACGGCTGTTCGCCTGCGCAGATGTACTCCTTTGCCAGCTGTAAGCGCTGCACGTTGACGTATTTTTTAGGGGAAATCCCCAGCTTTTTTTGAAAGAGTTGGTATACGTAGGAATCGGATACGAATACGGCGGAGGCAATTTCCGACACGCCCTTGACCGTCGTCAAATGCCTGTCCACATAATGAAGAACTTGGCGTAAAATTTTCATCCCTTGCTCGGGGCGTTTCAAAGAAACGGCGGTTTGCATGGCTAACTCCTATAAAGGTGGACCTGCATGGAATGGCAAGCCCAAAGGGGAAGTTTTATTGTATCAATTGTATCATATTTGTGTAGAAAACGCAAACTTTTTCCCTAAAAAAGAGTGGTGTTTTTTTGCATTTTGTGTTAGAATAAAGCGGTGCGAAAAAGATTTTGCCGTTTTTCGAATTTCTTGATGTTGCTAAGCCGGTATCGTTTTGGGCGGGCTGCTGCTGGGTGCCTTTTGAAAAGCGCGAAAGGTTGGAAATCGGAAGAGGAGATAAGCATGAAAATAGAAAGAAGAACGATTGATTGGATCAATACGGGTAAAAATTTAAGGCTGCTGCGAAACGATAACTTGGCGCTTCGTCGGTACGTTTGTAAGACGCTTAGAAGAAAGCACGGCGAGTGCGACGGGCAGGATTGCGAAAGCTGCCGTTTTGAGATGGACCTTAGCATTTCGCAGGCAGAACTTGCCGAGGTATTTCACGTATCGGAAAATATGCTTTTAAATTGGGAAAAGGCGAGGAGCAAACCTGCCTTAGAGGATCTGCTTTTTTATGCGGATATTTGCGGGCTGAGCTTGTTTGACGTGGTGGTGTTTGAAGAATAAGAAAAAGGAGTGTGATTGTTTCACGCTCCTTTCTATTTGCAAACAAAAAATCCGCCTGCGCCGCACCTTGGTAAAAGTTAACCCCGCTTCTCGCAAGGTGGGTGCTGCATCTGAACGCCTCAGACTTTCCGTTGCCATAACAGACCTTGCCTATCGTTCCGAATAACAGCTCCCGTATCAATTTTGTGGATTACCCGTGATACCAAACTCCGCACGCGGCAGACTTTTCTCTATTATACCCGCCTAAAAAAAGATTGTCAAGGAAATGGAGGGGTTAAATTTTGCCAAGCGCTTTCAGCAGGCAAGGCAACTCCTTTTCAAAATTTAAGCCGTAGCGGTGGTCGGGCACTTCCTTTGCAGAACGGCGGATGCATGCCGTGGTGAACTCGGTGGCGATTTTTGCCGCGCTTTCATAATCCTTTCCGTCTGCAATCGCACCGACAAACGCAGAGGCGAATACGTCGCCGCTGCCGCAGAAAAATCCCTTTTCAGTATCGGTGGCAAGGCGTACCGTTTCCCCGTTTGAGGCAAGGAAATATACGGCGTTTTTTTCGTTCTCTTCCACCCCCGTGACGATGGGGCACCGTGTAAAAGTGGAAAGGCGTTTTATCAACGCTTTTCCATCGGAAGGGTAGGGCATGTCTGCAAGCAAACACGCTTCGGTGTGGTTGGGCAGGATATAATCCGCCTCCTTGCAAAGGGTAAGCATTGCCTTGGGAAAGTCGTCGGAAAAGCCTGCATACAGCTTGCCGCTATCCCCCATGACGGGGTCGACAATTAAAATGCCGCCCGCCTTTAAAAAGCGACGCTTTATATCCAGCACCGTTTCAATCTGGCGCTGGCTGCCAAGGTATCCGCTGTATAAAATATCAAATTTTTCCCCCTGCTTTTCCCAATGGGCTAAAATCGGGGGTAGCTCGTCGGTTAGATCTCGAAAGGTGTACCCCTCGAACCCGCCAGTATGTGTGGACAAAAGTGCCGTGGGCAATACGTCGCAGGTTGATCCGCACGCCGAAACGATGGGCAGCGTGACAGACAAAGAGCATTTTCCGATGCAGGAAAGATCGTTGACGGAAAGAACGCGCATAACAACTCCTAAAATAAAAAAGTTTTATAAAAATATTATAAAACCCTTGCTTTTTTTTGTCAAACGAATTAAAATAGAATGGTGAAAAAAATGGAAATTTCCAAAGGAGAAAGGATTTTATGGTTATTACGGGTGAACAGACGAAAAATACGGTTGCGTTTGCCGATTTTGAAAAATATGAAAACCAGGTGATCACCGTCAAGGGTACGAT
>JAZURU010000004.1:0-4399 GCA_045606365.1 Candidatus Scatosoma sp.
TCTGCGGGCACTTCTGCAGGCGCAGCTTCTTCCACGGGCGCAGCCTCTTCTACCGCTACGGGAACGGGTACGGGCGCTACCGCTACAGGTGCAGCCTCTTCTACCGCTACGGGTGCAGGAGCGGGCGCCGCTGCAGGAGCTTGCGCTTCTTCTTCCGCCTCTTCCTCTGCCTCTTCTGCAGGCTCTTCCTTTTCTTCTTTTTCTTCTGCTGCTGCCGCTGCTTTCTTCGCTTTCGCTGCTCTAACGCTGACGATCACCGTTTCAAGCACCAGCATCACAAGGGCTGCCGCCGCTGCAATGATGCCGTACAGCAAGAATGCTTTTAAGGTTTCCACCAAGAAGGTAAGCACGATGATGCCTGCGCCCATCAACAGCATGATTACGCAACGCGCGATGTCTGCGCCGAGTACCTTTCTTGCACAGATGCCAGCAAACGAGAGCATTACGCATACTGCGTACGCGCAAACCACACCAAAGGTGATCCACTTATACAGTACGTTTTCTGCAAACAGAGCCTTGATCGCTGCATTTTCCACAGAGATCGCGTAGATGATAGCGCCTGCGGACGCAACCGTCAAAAGGAAGATCAACAGCCCGATGAATGCACGCTTACCCGATTTCACTGCGGACAGAACAACGAACAGCACCAAGCTGAACGCCGCCGCGCCAAGAATCACGTAATCCAACGCGTCCAAAACGTTCATGCCGTAGTAAGCATAAGGCAGGATCAGGGAAAGTGCATAGCCGGTATACACACCAAATTCCGCAAAGATGATCAGGCGGGTGATGGTGGGCGCTGCTTTGCCCCAGAAGATCGCCACGATACCTGCGATGATGCAAACGACCATGGAAACGGGGATCAGGTACAGCATTACGCTGGCGGTGATTCCCAAAATGCTGGCGTTCGAGGTCATCAAAGGCACGAAGTTAAACAGCTTAGAAACGGCAAATCCCTCTTCGGTAAACAGCTTGATGAACAGATCCAACAGCTTGTGGTTTTCCAAAGCAAAACCGGTACCGTAGGTCAGCACCTTCGTTTCGAGGAAATAAAGCAAGGCAACGGGTGCCAGCGCCAACAAAATTGCCACGATACGATAGAAGACGTTGTGGTTCTTCTTCGGTGCTTCGGGGGTTGCGCTAACGTCGGTTGCTGCGTTGAATTCAGCCACTTCGTCGTATGTAGCATCGTATTCAGCAACGGGAGTTTTTGTACTCATAGAAATAAACGCTCCTTTTTAAATTTTTAAGGTAATACCTTTGCGTTCTCGTTTGCGGCGGGTACACGTCAGCGTGATTTTCCCATACGCATACGATCGCAAGGTATAATTGTTATACTATTATAACACTTTTATTTTTACGTGTCAATAGTGCCTGCAAGATTTTTTCCAAAAAAACGCACAAAAAAACGAGCAAAATGTATACTTTTTGGCAAAAACTCTTGAAAAAAAATGACAAATGGGGTATAATGAGGTGGAAAAAGAAAGGAAAGGGCGAAAACGGCTATGACGGAAAAGATCGCAGCGGAGATCAAATCCCGCTTTTACGTAGACGTCGCGTGCAAGCGGGCGACGTCGCTAAACGAACGGGTGGAAAAATGGTGGACGGAAGGGGAACAAATTCTGTTCCGTTTTCCGTATAAAGGCGCGGAATACGTTGGCTCGCTTAGCGGCGCAACCGAGGGAAACCGCAGCATTGCGGCGCTGCTGGTCAGCTATTTTGAGGGGGAGCTGGACCGTCAGGCAGAGCTTTCCAAGCCCGAACGCTGGCGTTCAATTCTGCTGGGGGAGGGTACGCTTAGGACGGTGTATCAGTTCTTGTCTAAATACTCGGTTAAAAACGGGTCGTGTTTTGCGCTGGCGATTCATACTCCCCGCCTTTTGGAGGAGGCAATGGAAACCTTGACGCAATATTCCGACGTGACGTCGGATGCCGTGGTGAAGATGGATGATAGCACCATCGCTCTGGTGCGGTATACCCCCACGGAGGAAAGCGAGGAATATCACTCTTCCTTCGAATTTGGCGAATTTGTCGTACAGTTTTTAAAGGAAGAGCTGGGTATCGACGCAAAAGTGGGCGTTGGTTCGACGGTGAAGGACGTTAAGGACGTGGCAATCTCTTACGCGCAGGCGTCTAACGCGCTGCGCTACGCGGATACCTTTTCTTCCCGAGGGAAGGTACATTCCTATCGGGAATTTGTGCTGGTGAAAATGGTGGAGGAGCTGTCTACGCACAAGCAGGAGGAATATTGCGCCGAGCTGATGGACGAGGCGGCGCGCGAGGTGTTCGAGGACGAGGAGCTGCTTGCTACGGCAGAGGAGTTCTTGCTTTCCAGCCTAAACGTCAGCGAAACCTCCCGAAATCTATATATGCACCGCAACACCCTTTCATACCGTTTGGATAAAATCGAAAAGGCAACGGGGCTGAATATTCGGCATTTTTCAGACGCAGTGTCCTTTCGGGTGCTGTCCATTTTGTATCAGCTATTGAAAAAGTAAATAAAAAAGGAACGGACGCCGATTGTGCGTCCGTTCCCTTTTTTGGTGGAGGTTCCTTATGGGAATACTTGCGTATTCCTAAAAAAGGATGGTTGTGCTATGAATTTCGGGATTCGCCCGACGGTATTACTATATCCCATCTATGTGATAATTTTGCGAAAACTGCGTGAAAAAACGGCGAAAATTTGTGAAAATTTCGCCGTTTTTTGCTTGTTTTTCAGTGTTTTTTTGGGTGTTTTTTGCGATTATTTGGCTTTTTCCATGGAGGCTTTGGCTTTTTCTACCACGTTTTCTACGGTGAAACCGAAGTGGGGGAACAGCACGCCTGCGGGCGCGGAAGCGCCAAACGTTTGCATGCCGACAACCTCGCCGTACGTGCCTGCGTATTTGTACCAGCTGTACGGGGACGCCGCCTCTACGCAAACGCGTGCCTTGACCTCTGCGGGAAGAACGCTCTGCTTGTATTCCTCGCTCTGTTTTTCAAATTCCTCGATGCAGGGCATGGATACGACCCTTGCCTTTACGCCCTGTTCAGAAAGCGCGGCTTTCGCCTTGACGCAAAGCTCGATTTCCGAACCCGTACCGATCAGCAGCACGTCGGGCGTGCCGTCGCAATCCTCCAAAACGTAGCCGCCGTTTAACGCCGCCTTGCCGCTGTTTTCGTACTGCGGCAGGGGTTGACGGGTGAGGACGAGAACGGTGGGCTGGCTGCCCCGCATTGCGGAAACCCAAGCCGCCGCCGTTTCCTTACCATCCGCAGGACGGTACACCTTTAAGCCAGGGACCGAACGCAGCATGATCAGCTGTTCGATGGGCTGATGGGTAGGTCCGTCCTCGCCCACGCCGATGCTGTCGTGCGTCATAATATAGGTGACGGGCAGCTGCATCAAAGCGGAAAGACGCATTGCGGGCTTGCAGTAATCAGAGAACACGAAGAAGGTCGCGCAGTACGCCTGCATGCCGCCGTGGAGCTGCATACCGTTTGCCATTGCCGCCATCGCGTGTTCACGAATACCGTAGTGCACGTTTCTGCCGCCAAAGCTTTCGGGGGTGAACGTGCCGTATTGTACCTCTGCGGTGTCCTTCATTTCCGAAAGGTTGGAGGGGCCGAGATCCGCCGAACCGCCGATCATCATCGGGATTTCCTTTGCCAAAAGGTTCAATACCTTTGCCGAGGTTTGGCGGGTTGCCATGGGCTTTTCAAACTCGTACAGCCCTTCGATTTGATCAAAGTCGGGCATTTCGCCGTTCATCATCTTTGTGTAAAGAGCCGCAAGCTCGGGATATTCTGCCTCGTATCTGGCAAAGGTATCTGCCCAAGCGTCCTGCTTTGCCTTGCCTGCCGCAGCCGCCTCTGCACAATGGTCAAATACTTCCTGCGGACATTCGAAGGGGGGATATTCCCAGCCAAGCGCCGCCTTGGTCTTTTCCAGGTTTTCCTTTCCAAGAGGCGCGCCGTGCGATTTTTCGCTGTCCTGCAAGGGGGAGTATTGACCGATATGGGTTTTGCAGATGATGATAGAAGGCTTATCCGTTCTGGCTTTTGCCTTTTCGATCGCTGCGGAAAGGGCGTCTATGTCGTCGGGCTTGGTGGCAAGATCCACGTGCAGCACCTGCCAATTCTGCGCCGCAAAACGCGCGCCTACGTGTTCTTTAAAGGTGACGTCGGTGTTCCCCTCGATGGTGATGTCGTTATCGTCGTAGAGCAAAATCAGCTTGCCCAGCTTATGCGTACCTGCAAACGAGCAAGCCTCGTAGGAGATACCCTCTTCCAAGCAGCCGTCGCCGCAGACGACGTAGGTGTAATGGTCGACGATTTCAAAGCCGGGGCGATTAAATCTTGCCGCAAGGTTCGCCTCTGCCATTGCCATACCGACGGCGTTTGCAATCCCTTGTCCCAAAGG
>JAZURU010000005.1:0-2101 GCA_045606365.1 Candidatus Scatosoma sp.
TTACACCGAGGATGAGGAAACGGGGGAAAGAACGTACGCAGAAATCCACGATGAACAGCCTGTGGCTATGGGTGGTATGATCTCTGCGTTTAAGAAGTTGCAGACCCGTTCAGGGCAGTTTATGGCGTTTGTGACGGTAGAGGATTTATACGGTTCGATTGAATGCGTATGTTTCCCTAAGGTGTACGATAAGATCAAGGACTTTATGGAAAACGATAAAGTCGTATCCCTCTCGGGTAAAATCAGCATCAACGATGATAAAGCGCCGTCTATTATCGTAGATCGAATGTCGGAATTTTCGCTGGAAAATCCCGTTGTCTATACCTCGGAGCGTTCTTCTTCGTACGAACCTCGCGCTAAAACGTATGCGGCGGAACCGTCGGATATTAAAAGTGGGGTACAACAGCCTCATTCGGTGGCAGAGGAAAAACCTAAGCGCCTTTGGCTGAATATCACGGATATGGACGAGGAAGATGTGGAGGAGCTGATGGAAACCTTCGGCTACTACGCGGGACAGACGGAGGTTGTATTCGTAAAGAACGGCAAGAAGATGCTTTGTTCGGAAAAGGTAAATCCGGGTAGGGCTCTCATGGCAGAGCTTGCCTCGTTTTTGCCTGAAAGCTGTATCAAGCTTGTATAAAAAATCCTAAAAATTGGGTGTAAAAGGCTTGCAATCTTTTTTAATTCGGTTTATAATACACAAAGATAACCTTGAAATTATAAAATTACAGAGGACATAAAGATGAAACGTATAGGTTTATTGACGAGTGGCGGCGACGCTCCTGGTATGAACGCCGCGATTCGAGCGGTGGTTCGTACGGCTATTTATTACGGCATGGAGGTTTATGGCATCGAGCGCGGCTATGCAGGGCTGATGAACGAAGAACTGTATAAGATGGAAATGCGTAGCGTTTCCAACATTGTGCAATGCGGCGGTACAAAGCTCCGTACGGCAAGATGTATGGAAATGTTGACAAAAGAAGGTCAACAGCGTGCGGTAGAAACGATTAAGAAGTATGGGATCGAGGGCTTGGTGGTTATCGGCGGCGACGGATCTTTCCGTGGCGCAAGGGTGCTTTCCGAACAGTATGGTATCCCTACGATCGGTATCCCTGGCACGATTGACAACGACCTGGAATATACTGATTACACGCTGGGCTTTGATACGGCGGTGAATACCTGCCTTGATATCATCAACAAGCTGCGTGACACGATGACCTCGCATGAACGTATCTGTGTGGTGGAGGTCATGGGTAGGCATTGCGGGGATATCGCGCTTTACAGCGGTATTGCGTCGGGGGCGGAAATCATTGTCGTTCCTGAAATCCGTTTCGACTTGGATGAAATTGTTGCCAAGATCAATAAGTCGCGTGCAAGCGGTAAGCACTCGAATATCATCGTTGTGGCGGAAGGGGTCACCAGCGCGGATCAGTTTGCGAAGAATTTGCAGGCAATCACCGCCTATTCCGTTCGTCCTACCTGCATTGGGCACGTACAGCGCGGAGGTTCTCCTTCCATGGCAGATCGAATGCTTGCTGCACAATTCGGTAATAAGGCGGTTCGCCTTTTGAAGGACGGCGTAGGCAATCGCGTAGTGGGTATTCGCGATAATAAAATTATCGATATGGATATTATCGAGGCTGTATCGATGAAAAAGACCTTCAATTACGAATTGTACGAAACCCTTCAGATGATTTCCATGTAAGGGAAAAACCGCCGTTTGGCGGTTTTTTTTAAAACGGTCAACTTTTTTGCCGTTCTTGCATATAATACAATATCGCTAGGACCTTTTGGCGGAAAAGCTATGGCTGGCGTATACCGACCGCCGAAAATGGCGCGAGGGCACGAAAGAGAAACGGTCAGGCGCTTTGCAACGTTTGTTGCGAAAGCGCATCCCTGACGGGGCATAACAGAATTTGGAAACAAATAACGGGGCTTAAATGCTTGAGAAAGACGTTCGTATTTGGTATAATCAAGCTGCCGAAAAAATAAATTACAAAAGAGAGGAAAATATATGACGTTAGAACAACAACAAAGAGCGTTTGACGACGTAAAATGGTTTGATAGTATTCAGGCGGGCGAAGATAAATGCGGCTCGTAT
>JAZURU010000006.1:0-1533 GCA_045606365.1 Candidatus Scatosoma sp.
GCGAATTCTGCGGCTCTTCCCAGCTGTCCCAGTTCATGGACCAGACCAACCCGCTTGCAGAGCGTTCCCACAAGCGTAAACTTTCCGCGCTCGGCCCTGGCGGTTTGATCAGAGATCGCGCCACCTTCGAGGTCCGCGATATTCACCATACCCATTACGGACGTATGTGTCCTATCGAAACCCCCGAAGGTCAGAACACCGGTCTGATCTCTTCGCTGGCGACCTTTGCAAAGGTGAATGAATACGGCTTTATCATGAGCCCGTACAGAAGAGTGGACAAGGCAACCGGCATCGTCACCGACCACGTCGATTATTTGACGGCGGACGAAGAGGATAGATACGTCGTTGCACAGGCAAACGAACCCTTGACCGAAGAAGGCAAGTTCGTCAACGCCCGCGTTGGCTGCCGCTACCGTGACGACATCACCGAAATGGCTGCCTCCAAGATGGATTATATGGACGTTTCGCCCAAGCAGCTGGTTTCCGTTGCTACGGCGCTGATTCCCTTCCTTGAAAACGACGATACCAACCGTGCCCTCATGGGCTCGAACATGCAGCGTCAGGCGGTACCTCTTTTAAAGACCGAGCCTGCCATCGTTGCAACGGGTATCGAAGGCTCTATCGCGCAGTATTCGGGCGTTATCGTCACGGCGAAGGAAGGCGGTTTGGTCGTTGGGTGCAGCTCGAATATGATCAAGATCCGCGAGGACGACGGTACGATCCGCGAATATCCTTTGAAGAAGTTTGAACGTTCGAACGCGGGTACCTGCTTGAACCAAAAGCCCATCGTTGCCACCGGCGACAGAGTGTTTAAAGGTGAGATTATCGCCGACGGTCCTTCGACCGCGAACGGCGAGCTTGCTCTGGGTAAAAACATTCTGGTCGGCTACATGGAATGGGAGGGCTACAACTACGAAGACGCTATCCTGCTTTCTGAAAAGCTGGTGCAGGACGACGTGTTCACCTCGATCCATATTGAAAAGCATGAAATGGACGCGCGCGACACGAAGCTCGGTCCTGAAGAAATCACGCGTGAAATCCCCAACGTGGGCGACGACGCGCTGAAGAACCTCGACGAGGACGGTATCGTGCGTATCGGTGCGGAAGTGCACAGCGGCGACATTCTGGTCGGTAAGGTTTCCCCGAAGGGCGAGGCAGAGCTGTTGCCCGAAGAAAGATTGCTGCGTGCAATCCTTGGTGCGCAGGGCAGAGAGGTTAGAGATACTTCCCTTAAAGTGCCTCACGGTGAGGGCGGCGTCGTTGTCGACGTAAAAGTGTTCACCAGAGAGAACAAGGACGAATTAGAGCCCGGCGTTTCCAAGCTGGTGCGCGTATACATCGCGCAAAAGCGTAAGATCCAGATCGGTGATAAGATGGCAGGCCGTCACGGTAATAAGGGCGTCATCTCCCGCGTGCTTTCGCAGGCGGATATGCCTTTCCTTGCAGACGGTACGCATTTGCAGATCCTCTTGAACCCCCTCGGCGTTCCTTCGCGTATGAACATCGGTCAGGTTTTGGAGGTACACCTCGGCT
>JAZURU010000007.1:0-8902 GCA_045606365.1 Candidatus Scatosoma sp.
TTTTACGCAAGAACCGCGCGAAAATCGCGCGGTTTTCTTCATTAAAGCAAGTAGTAAGGCATTTCCTCGCAAAGCTGAACTCCTTTCGTTTCTCCCAGCTTTTTGCAGGTTTTCTTTGCACAAGACTTCTTTGCGGCAGGCTTTTTCGCAGCCGTCTTTTTAACGGGCGTTTCCGCTACGGGTGCTTCCGTCTTCACCTCTTCCACTACCGAGCTGTTTTCCATATCGGGCGCAGCCGTTTTTACCTTGGAATAGCCGTTGTTTTCCACTCTCTTTAACGCATTTTTACCGATGGGCATACTTTTTGATCTCCTTTGCAAGTTTCGTATATTCAATCGCGCTGCGGCTATTTTTCTTATAAACCACAACGGGTTGGCTATTGTCCTGCGACCATTCGATCGCGCTGTCTACACGCACGTAGGTATCAAACAAACGCACCCCTTCCATCTCACGCAGAGTTTCGATGGTCTGTTTGAAGTATTTTTTACGCTCGTCCGCTTTCGTGACGGCGATCCCCAGTACCTCCAGCGCAGGTGCAAGCTCCTTCACCTTGCGGAAGAAATCAAACAGATTCGCCAGCCCGAACAACCCCCAAGGGCTTGCCTCTACGGGGATCAAAATGCTGTCCGACGCGCACATAATGTTCATCACCCAGCCACCCAACGTCGGGGGCGCGTCGATGAGGATATAATCGTAATATCCCCTTGCCACCACAGGCGCAAGGCACTTTCTTAAAATAAACTCACGCTGCCATTTGGTGAACAAGTCGAATTCGATCGAGCTCATCAGCGACGAGGAGGGAATGATATCCAGCCCCTTATAGCCTGTTTCCACAATAAAATCGGAAAGGTCGCGTTCGTTCTTGATCGCCTCGTAGATGTTTTTGCCGTTTTCGGCAAATTCCAATGCCTTTTCCTCGTCAAAGTAAGACAACGTCAAGTTCTGCTGCATGTCCCCGTCGATGAGAAGTACTTTCTTCCCCATCTGCGCCAGGGCGCAACCCACGTTGGAGCAGGTCGTCGTCTTGCCGCTGCCCCCCTTGTTGTTCGCGAATGCAATCGTGATGGTTTTGCTCATGTTCTAATCTCTCCCTTTGTAAACGCCGTCTGGCGGTCCATTCGTCCTCTTCGCGCAAAAACGCCGCAAGCTCTGCCAGCCCCTCGCCCGTGATCGAGCTGATGGGGAATATCTTTTTGCACCCCGCAAGGCGCAGCCACCGTGCCACCCGTTCGACGTTAGCGTCGGGCTTGTCGATGCCCGAAATAATGCCGATTACCTCGCGGTTGACCATGCTGGTCAAGCACGGGGAAAAGATGGAGTAAGGCTCGTTCGCCGAGAGCACCAGCCCCACCACGTCCGCCTCGTAAGCATACAAAGCAAGCGCGCCGCTGGTTTCCCTACGTTCGGTATATTCGCCGGGCGTATCAATCACCGTATCATGATAATTGACGTACTGCGTTTTATAATATTTGATTTCTTCCCCTCTTAGCGCCTGCGTCAAGGTGGTTTTCCCTGCCGCGACCCTACCGATTAACATCAATTTTTTCATGATAATCTATGCAAAAAACTTAGGTTTTGGTGACCTCGCAACACTCATAGTGCAGCTTGTTTACGAAATATTCGCGCACCGCGGTAAAAGCCGATTCCACGGAAGAAACGCTGCCCGTGATGATCAGCGTACCCGTAAAACGGTCGACAAATCCAATTTCTGCGCCCGACGATTTCATCGAAATGTCTGCCGCGATCACCGCGCTTTCATAAGGAATGACCGTCAAAACGCCGATTGCGCTCTTGGTATAATCCATCTGCGGATCCAACCCAAGCTTGGTATACAACACCTCGCCAGGGTTTGCAATGATGTGGCAAAGCGTGATCTGTTTCCCAGGAACAAATTCCTGCACGATTACCGGTTTTTCTTTTTTCATAAAATCCATAATATTCTCCAATCATGTATAGCTCTTAGCCTTTGCAAATTTCTAAGGCAAGGCTTTTAATTTATAAAGTGGTATTGCGCTGCAGAATTTCTGCAAAACAGAGCAGGCTGCAAGCAAGACAAGAAGAACGAGGCTTTTCCGACGGGATATTTACAGAAGTAAATGAGCGAGGAAAAACGCAAGTTCGACGAAGTATTGCAATGCAAAATCCACATAAAACAGAGCAGGCTGCAAGCAAGACAAGAAGAACGAGGCTTTTCCGACGGGATATTTACAGACGTAAATGAGCGAGGAAAAACGCAGATTCGACGAAGTATTGCGCCGCAGAATCTACGCAAAAACAGAGCAGGCTGCAAGCAAGACAAGAAGAACGAGGCTTTTCCGACGGGATATTTACAGATGTAAATGAGCGAGGAAAAACGCAGGTTCGACGAAGTATTGCGCCGCAGAATCTCTGTTTTCACCCGCCTATTTGGCAATACAGCCCACTTTCCCTTGCCACTTCCAGCAGATATTCCATTCTCTCTTTTGCGGGCGGCTGGATTTCTTTCAACGAATAATTCCTGCCCAGCCCCGAATATTTGTCCGATCCCAAACGATGGTAAGGCAGCAGATGATACTCTTTTACCCCACCCAGGGATGCGGCGAAACGGGAAATCGCACGGATATCCTCTGCCGTATCGTTCACGCTGGGGACGACGGGTGTGCGAATGATTAGATCCACACCGCTGTCTGAAAGCCGACGCGCGTTTTCCAAAATGCGCTCGTTGGGCGCACCCGTATATTCCTTGTGCTTATCGCTGTCCATGTGCTTAATATCCATCAAGTACAGATCGATATATGGCAACACCGCCGCGATCTTTTCCCACGGCGCATTCGCCGTTGATTCCACCGCCGTGTGCAAGCCGTATTCCTTACACGTTTTTAAAAGCTCTGCCGCAAATTCGTGCTGACCCAAAAATTCGCCGCCAGACAGCGTGACGCCACCGCCACTACGGCGGTAATAGGTCTCGTCCGCCAAAATCTCCGGCAGAATCTCTGCCACCGTCACATCTTTGCCGACCACCTTTTCCTTGCCGTTTTCAACCATCGTCTGAATGGCAAATTCCTGCGATTCGGGGTTGCAGCACCAGGCGCAACGCATATAGCAGCCTTTAAAAAATACGATCGTGCGAATCCCCGGTCCGTCGTGTATGGAAAATCTTTGAATGTTAAAGATTCTTCCCGTGCATGCCATCGCCTATCACCACCCTTGCTGCGTTCTGGCGATGATGTCGTCCTGCAAGGACTTTGAGAGGGTGGTAAACAGCGCGCTGTACCCCGCCACACGAACGACCAGCGTCTTATACTTTTCGGGATGCTGCTGCGCATCCAACAGCGTTTCACGCGTGACGACGTTAAATTGCATGTGCATACCCTTTTGGTCGAAATAGGAACGAATCAGCGCCGTAAACTTGGTGAGCCCCGACATACCTTCCAACGCCGACGGATGGAATTTTTGGTTCAGCAGCGTACCGTTGGAGGCAATACCTTGTTCCAGCTTTGCCACCGAATTTGCCGTTGCCGTAGGGCCTTTTACGTCCCTACCCGAAGCGGGACCGATACCGTCTGCAATCGGGGTATAGGCAAGTCTACCATCGGGCGTAGCGCCCGTCTGTGCGCCAAGCGGCACGTTCGCGGAAACGGGATACAAACCCGCCTGGAATACGCCGCCACGGTAGTTTTTGTATTTTTCCACCTCTTTGGTGTAGGTGTTTGCAACCTCTCTGGCAAACATATCCACTTCATAAATATCGTTGCCGTATTTGGGGCAGATTTCGTCGATCAAACGCTTGATCTCGCGATAGCGTTTGCGCTTTTCAGGCGCAAGCCCATCCCCGCTGATCACCTGCTTATACACCGCCATTACGATTGGTTCGGTAATCTCTACGCCGTTCTTGGAAAGCTCGGTAGCGATCTGCGCGGTAAGCTCTTCCGCTTTTTTGCCGCCGATTCCATACCCGAAATTATGGTCGATTGCCTCTTTAAATTCGGACATGGTCACCACTTTTTCGTCAAACACCAGCTGTTTGATTGCCAAAAGCCCGTCCGTATTGTTGGCAATACCAAAGCCCTGCGGGCCGGTAAAATTATAGATTGCGCCACCTTCTTGCAAGCTTTTGCCGCGGGCGATACAATCATCTACCATGCAGGATTGGAAAGGCAGCGGCACCCTGGTTGCGTGCGCCGCATCGATCGCGTTGTTCGCGTTGACCAGCAGCTTGATAAAGTAGCTCTGCTGTGTTTTGTACGCCTCGAAAAATTCTTCAAAGGTCTTGAATTTGGTGACGTCGCCCGTATCAGGGCCAATCTTCACCCCTTGGTCCACACCATTAGAGAACACAAGCTCCATCGGGCGGCACATATTGAAGAATGCCGCGTCGTGCCAGCCGTCCGTTTTCCCCGCTTTTTGCGGTTCTACGCAGCCGATGATACAATAATCCCTCGCGTCCTCCAAGGTAAGCCCTCTTGCCATGATAGACGGAATGATGATCTCGTCGTTGTAATATGCCGGCAAGCCCGTACCAAGACGAGTCAATGCACCCGCCTTTAACATAAAGGTCTGCGGAGTACCGTTCCAAACGCGAACGGAAATAGAGGGCTGGGGCAGAGGCACGTGCATTGCCGCCTCCAAGCACATATACGAAAGGTCGTTGGTGGCGTCCATGCCGTGGATATCCTGCCCACCTACGATCAGATTCTGGAACATGCCGTAGCCCGCAAAGCCGTCGGCACTTGCCGCGTCACGCACCTTGTTGATATCGTTGAGCTTTACCCAAATACAATCCAGCAGCTCCTGCGCCTCTTCTAAGGTAATCTTGCCGCTGTCGATATCCTTCTTATAATAAGGATACATGTATTGGTCGAATCTACCGGGGGAAATCGAATGTCCGCTGGATTCCACCTGCAATAACAGCTGTACAAACCAGAAAGACTGGCACGCCTCATGGAAAGAGCCTGCGGGAAATTCTGGAACGCGTGCGCAATTCTTTGCAATCGTTTTCAGCTCTGCGCGGCGGGTGGGGTCGATTTCCCTCGCCGCCATCTCGGCGGCAAGCTTTGCGTATCTGTGCGCGTACTCGATCACCGCCTCGCAGCTTTCAATCACTGCGTACAGGAAATTGCTCCTCTGCACGTAATCACCGTCAGATACGTCCAATTTTTCCAGCGCCGCCGTCGCCTCAGCAAGGATACCGCGGTAGCCCTTTGCCAGCACTTTATCGTATTGAACGCAGACATGCCCTATCCCATTATAAAAATAGTTGCCCGGCGTGAAGATATTGTGCTTGGTAAACGCCGCGTACGCCTCGGGTGCCATATTCGCCTTTGCAAGGTCGCTGTTCGTCTTGCCTTTCCAATAGGAATAGGCAGTTCTAAGCTCCTCTTTCGTCTTTTCGCTGATATAAAAAGGATCGGCTGCACGCGTTGCCACCGTGTCAAATTCTGCCTCTAACCATTCATAGGAATATTCGGGAAATACCTGACAGCCACGGGGCGCAAGCGTTGCGCTGCCCACAATCAACTCGTTGTCGCGAATGACAATGGGAATGTTGCGAAGAATGTGCGAAAATGCTGCGCTTCTGCGACGAATGATAGGAAGATCCTCGCTCTGACGATAGCTTTCTGTGACAAGCAGCCCGCGCGCCGATTCAATCTCTGGCATTTTTTCGTATAAAGCGTTGATCAATTTTTCAATTCTTGCGCTTTTTTCAATAACAAACTTGATGTTTTCCATAAAAATACCTTGTTAGGATTTTTCAATTTCGGTATAAGCCTTTGATTACTGACAATTGCAAAGGCGAAAATACCCTTACGATAATCGTTTAGATCTGTTTCCAAAGCTCCTCATGCGGTGCTGCGATGATAGACGTAGAGGACAACGCCCCCGTCGCTTTTGCATAATTAGCGCCCGCCTCGATGGCTGCCGTAACATCGCCGACCTCGCCCGTGATCAGGAATACCCCCTTGCCGCCCATACCGCGGGAAACGCGAAGATCGTAGATTTCCACACGCGCCGTCTTTACTGCAACATCCGCTGCTTTGATGCAGGTCGCCGCCGAAAAGGTTTCCAAAACCCCCAAAGAGCCCTTCTTTTCCGAGGTCTGTGTGCCAAACAGCGCCTTGATGACCTGTTCGTCAATTCTACCCATCACCGAATGATCGATAACGTAGCCGTCGTATTTGCCCATCACGTGATCCACCGCCGATTGCACGTTGGAAATGCTGCCCGTCAAGATGATTTCGTACTTGCCGGGGCAGGAGGGATGGGAGGAAACCATTTCAACACCCGCGCTTTTCAACGCCGCATCCGTTGCCTCGATCCCTTTGGGAATGCTTTTCAATTCAATAACACCGATTGCTTTAAACATATTTTATCCTTATTCTTTGTAAATACTGATTTTGTTGCCGTCCAACCGAACGATACCGTCGATCGACGCGTGTTGGGCAATGGACAAGCCCTCTGCCGCCGTGGCAATCACTTCCCCTTTTTTCACCCGATCGCCGTCCTGTACGCAGGGTACAGACGCCGCGCCGATGTGCGGACGCAGAGCGATTTCCACCCGCTGTACGTCGATCGGTTCGTCCTTGAACACTGCCACGCGGTCGTAGAATTTTACGCCCAGCGCGCTTTCCCACTTTTCAGAGGGAACCATACGCCAATCGCGTTCTTCCCGCGCGTCCACTTCCTCTTTCGCAACGTAGCGGAGCTTGTTCTTTGCGATTACCTCTTTGTATTGCGTGATCACCGCCTTAGGGGAAATTCCTTGGCAGCAAGCCAGCGTTTCACAAATGCCACAGCCGCAGCAAAGATTCGCCGTGATCACCATTTCAGGCAACAGCTCTGCCGCGCCCATTGCCGTACGCACCATTTTATGCGGCTCTAAGGGGTAGCCGAGCAAATATCTCGGGCACATATCCGTGCAGCGCGTGCATTGACAGCACGCGGTTTCCGCCCTTGCCACCGACTTTTTGGCGTCGACGAACTTCGAACGGACTGCCTCCGAACTGTTCGGCAGGATCAACAGCCCCTTTGTCGTCTTAGAGATCACCGCCGTTTCGGGATCGATTACCTTGCCCATCGACGGACCGCCGTCCAGCACCGTGTGCGTTTCGGGTACGGTAATGCCATATTTTTCAAACACCGTTTCCACGGGCGTGCCCACGGGTACTTTTAACGCAATGGGCTGTGGAATATCCCCGCCGATCGTCAGCCAAGTTTCCGTGACGGGCTGTTGAAAACGCACGGCGTTTCCTACGTTGTACAACGATTCGACGTTAAGCACAATCACCCCGGCGGTAATCGGCAGGTTGCCGGGCTTTACCACTCTGCCCGTCGCCTGATAAATCAAGCTGATTTCGTCGCCCATGGGGTAAACGTTGGGCAGCACCTTTACGGTGATCTTTTCCGCCAAGGCTTGCCCCTCCGTCCATTTCAGCTTTTCTGCCGTGTGCTGTTTTACCGCAAGCAGCGCCTTAGGGATCTTGGCATATTCTAAGACCGCTGAAATACCCGCAAGCACCAGGGAAAGCTGCCGTTTTAACAGATGATAATCGGTATACAAAAGGGGTTCACATTCCGCACCGTTGACGACGAGGGTATCCGCCCCCTCCGCCAGCTTTGCGTACGAGGGAAACCCCGCGCCACCTGCGCCTAATATCCCCGCAGATCGCATCAATTCTTTCATCTTTTTACCCTACTTTGCAGCCTCAGTCTACGATACCCACGATCGCCGCGTCCGTCGGAACGTCCGCTTTCGAAAGCGCAACCCTTGCAGAACTTCCCGTGGTGATCAGCACCGTTTCGCCAATGCCTGCGCCAACGCCGCAATCTACCGCAACGATATAATCGTCCGTAAGCTCGCCGTTCTTCATGATCTGCACTTCCATAAACTTGCTGCCTACCAATCTGTCGTGTTTTCTGGTGGACACGATGTGCCCTCTGATAATGCCTCTTAACATAGCTTTCTATATCCTTTACTTATTCTTTTACCACTTTTACTTTTGCGCCGTTGCCGATGCCAACGCTGTTCGCGTCGTCGGTGTCCACGTGCATTTCCAAACGGAAGTCCTTATCCACACGCACCTGCACGTCATACCAGCGGGTACGGCGAGTGCCGTTAACGTCCACAATCACCCTGTCAAAGTCCTTCACGCCAAACTGCGCCGCATCCGCGGGGGACATATGGATATGACGGTTGGCAATGATACAGCCCTCGCTAAGCTCCACCACCCCTTTCGGGCCGATGATGCGAATGGGCGCGCTGCCTTTGAGGTTGCCCGATTCACGCACGGGCGGCTTTACTTTCAGCACAAAGGAATCGGTCATCGAAATTTCCACCTGCGACGCCTTACGCAGCGGTCCCAGCACGCGTACCCCCTCGATCGGGCGCATAGACGGCCCTACGATGGTCAGCGTTTCCTTGCACGCGTATTGTCCGGGCTGCGAAAGATCCTTTAAGGGGGTCAGCTCGTAGCCTGCGCCAAACAGCGTTTCCATGTCCGCTTTCGTCAAGTGAATGTGGCGGTTAGATACCCCTACGGACACTTCGTAGTGAAACGCGCCGTTTGCTGCGAGGCTGCCGTCCATTTCGGCAAGCACCTTTTTTACCATTTCCGCAATTTGTGTTGCTGTAAATTCCATAACGTATACAATCCTTTTCCTTGTTAATGCTACAAAAATACCCGCTTTTTTAGCTTATTTAAGGGCAAATTTGCGCCAAAAAACCGCCTTTTTTCGGTTATTTTTGTAGCATCCGAAAGGGAAAAATTCCCTTTCGGGTACTATTCACGCTTACCTAAGATTATTTGATGCTGGGCAACAATTTTTCAACGTCCATGTGAGGGCGAGGAATTACGTGCGTTGCTACGATTTCGCCAAGCGCCGATGCAGCAGCCGTACCTGCTTCTACCGCAGCCTTTACCGCGCC
>JAZURU010000008.1:0-2017 GCA_045606365.1 Candidatus Scatosoma sp.
CCCGTATCGCTACCCAAGCCGTCGGCAATTTCCTTTAGCTTTTCTCCGTCCTCTACGCCGTACAGCGCCGCCATACCGTTCAGCACCCCCGCAACGTCCGCAGACGAGCCGCCCAAGCCGCCGCCGATGGGAATATTTTTATACACGGTAATGTCCGCGCCGTCCGTACCAAACGCCTTGGAAAACGCCTCCGCCGCTTTGAGGGCGTTGTTCTTTTCGGGGGGAATACTCTCGCTGCCCATCCCTTTCATCGTAACCACGCTGAGCGCGCCCTTTCGTTTTTTGAGTACGATTAGGTCGAAAAGGTCGATATTTGCTACGAACGAATCGAGAGTGTGATACCCGTTTTCCACCCCCGTGATTTCCAAGGTCAAATTGACTTTTGCATACGATTTGATTTTTACCTTTTTCATGCCCTTTACAAAAAAAGCGGCGGGGAACACCCGCCGCACCGTTTATTCCGCTATAAGTATAGCATATTTTTTCCAAAATTTCAATATTTTATAAGTATTTTACGTCCTTTCTTTTGTGAAATTTATTTGATTTGGCGATATACGTATATCTTTTGCCCCGTCTTTACGGGAAATTCAAGGTCGGGATTGTTTTTTTGCAAGACTTCGGGTTCGCAATGCAACCGCTTTGCCACCTGCCAAAGCTCCTCGCCTGCCTCGGGTAAGAATACGGAAAAAGCGCAATCGCTTTCGCCAAATTCTTCCCCCTCCTCCGCTTGACTGACGTACGACCACTCGGCAAGATTGTATGCGCTGACGGACATTTTCAAGGTCGCGTCCGCCTCCGTTTCGCCGCTTTTTTTGCGGCGCACGTTAAGTCCGCAAACCAGACATTCCACCTCGCAATTTTCCCCTTCAACGTCGATAGGGAAAAGGACGGGCAGGGAAAGCTCGCACACGCGGTAAGCACCGTCCGCGCTTTTTAAAAGCACCTGCGCCGACACGATACCCTCTGCCTCTACCCCCGTTTCGCCCTTTCGGCAAGTGATTTCCGCGCGCGGAAGTATTGCCGCCTGCATAGTATATTCCCCCTCAAGCGCAGGTGAAAGCGAGGCTACGCCGCCTACCCTTTCGCTACAACGAATATGCTTCGTCAAATACCTGCCCCCGTCGTTTACCTTTTTTAAGCAAACCTCGACTTGGGGAGAAAAGGCGTCGCTGACCGCAGAAATATCCTCTTTAACGTAGAGGAAACAGTCGGCGGACAACGAGTAAGAAAAGACCATTCTGCTTTTCGCGGCTTCTTCGTCCGCGCCGGCGGTAAGGTGCGCGGTTTTTACGCACACCCTTGCGTTTGCGACCACGCTGCCAAACGCCTCGTCTGCCGGCACTTGCATACGGAAAGGAATAAGTCTTTCATAGGTGCAAAGGCTGTCGTCCCCCTTTAAAACACAGATATTTAAGGCAATTTCCCCTTCGATTTCCACCTGCCCTGCGTTTGCGGCTGTCGAGCCCAAGCTTTACGTTCTGTGTGAGGATTACGTTCTCGAAGCCACTCTGAGCAAACTGTGCGTTCAGTACACTGGGATTTCCCCAGCCAGCAGAACCATGCTCCACACCGGGACGCAGATTCGGGCGCGAGCTTTCTACAGCAACCGCTGCTGCGGCGTACAGCAGCCCAAACAACAATAGTAACCGCGGGCAATCTTGCGTCCAGCGCAAAGAAAAAGGCGCTTCCAAGGCATTGGAAAGCACCTCAAGGCGGCCTGCAAAGGAGGAAACATCGTCGGGAATGGGCTGCGCGAGCGTAATGGCAAACCACAGCGTCGGCAGCAAGCCGATACACCACAAAAGATACCGAAACAGCTTGTCTTCCTGCTTCATGGGTCATCCTCTCGCCTCGTTTCCTCTGTTCCTGCTGGATTGTTGCAGCTGCTCATAATGGTCAATGAGCATCTCTCGCTGCCAGCGGTCGTAATCGCTGCTGTCTGTGATGCGGATGCCGAAGGAGTCCTGATGCGTGGCCATTCGCAACGCACCTTTGCTGAGCGGACGATCATATTGAC
>JAZURU010000009.1:0-9809 GCA_045606365.1 Candidatus Scatosoma sp.
CGTGCGCTTTGCGTGCTGACGGGCAAATCCAGCGTTTACGAAACCGATCTTTTCGAGGACGCCATCAAGGTCATTTCCGAATTGACAGGCAAGGCATACGACGCGGATCCTGAAACGACCAGGGCTTTCCGCGTGCTGCTCGACCACACCAGAACGGCAACCTTTATGATCGGCGACGAAAAGGGGATTGTACCTTCCAACACCGATCAGGGGTATATTTTGCGCCGTATCATTCGTAGAGCTGTGCGTTTTGGCAGAAAGATCGACTTACCCGAGGGCAGCCTTGCAAAGATTGCGGTGGCGTATATCGAAAAATACAAGGACGTATATCCCGAGCTTGCCATCAACCGCGAAAAAATCTTTGAAGAGCTGGCAAAGGAAGAGGCGAAATTCACCAAAACCCTGCAGCAGGGCTTGAAGGAATTTGAAAAGTGCTTAAACGGCATCGAAAGAAAGAACGCGTTTATGGCGCAGAACAATCCCGACTACGTGCCCGAAAAGCGGATCAACGGCAAGCAGGCGTTCCACCTTTACGACACCTACGGTTTCCCCGTAGAGATCACGGACGAGATGGCAAAGGAGCGCGGCTACAGTGTAGATATGGACGGCTACAAAGCAGCGTTTGAGGAACATCAAAACAAGAGCAAGGCGGGCAGCGAGCAAAAATTTGCTTGCGGTCTTGCAGACAACAAAGAGGCGACCACTCGTTTGCACACAGCAACACACTTGCTGCACGCGGCGTTGAAAAAGGTATACTCGCCCGAGGTCAATCAAAAGGGCTCGAACATCACCGAGGAAAGATTGCGTTTTGATTTCAATTTGCCTCAGCCGATGACCGCAGAAGAGATTCAAAAGGTAGAGGATCTTGTAAACGAGGTGATAAAGCAAAACCTGCCCGTTGTCATGCAGGAAATTTCCTTAGAAGAGGCGAAAGAGCAGGGCTTTACGGGCTTGTTTGAGAGCAAGTACGGCGAACGGGTCAAGACGTATACGATCGGCGATTTTTCGAAAGAAATTTGCGGCGGTCCGCATGCGGCAACGACGGGCGAGCTGGGCACGTTCAAGATTGTCAAGGAACAAAGCTGCGGTTCGGGGCTTAGACGTATCAAAGCGGTATTGCAGTAAAACCAGAGATTCTTCGGCTACGGCTACGCCTCCGCTCAGAATGACAGAACGGGGGTGTTGCTTTTATGCTCAGAACTTTAGGGAGGCATTGTGTCCGTATTAGTGTCATTCTGAACGGTTCCCTTCTGTTATTCTGAACGCAGTGAAGAATCCCAAAAGGAAAAACGTATGAACGAATTGCAAATAGAAACCGAAATGAAAGCGGCGTTTGCCGCTTTTCTCGATAAAGGCTTTACCTATCGATATTTCTACGAAAAAGGCGGGGATTCCTCGTGCGTGTACATCTACCGCTTTCAAAAGGGTCGGGATTTTTTCGACCTTAGGGAGGTGTCGGGCGGCGACGAATTAAACTTTGTCGTATACGCGGGTGGACAATATCAATTTCCGCTGTTAAAACGGCTGTATCCCAAAGCGTTTTCAGCCTTTCAAAGAAAGCATTTTTTTCGTCGAGCGACCAAGGAAGAAAAGCGGGCGTTCTTTGCAGAGCTGTTAAACAAGCACCTATTAGAAAACCCTGATTTTTTCGGTATTTCTATATAAAATAACGCAAAAAAAGAGAACCTCGAGGATAAGCCTCGAGGTTCTTTTACTTTGTAAACTAAAAACAGATCAATCCTCGGCAAAAATACGGAAAACCGCTTCTTCGTTTTCGCCCAGCATGCCTTTTTCCGCGAAAATCGCCGCCGCTAAGTAGCCTGCAACAAATCGGATTTCCGAACCGCGGGTGGTGATAATATCCAACACGCTTTTAAAATCCTTGCTGATGCTTACGGCAGAATCGTACAGCTCGTCATACGTGCAGGAGGAGGTGGCAAATTCACGGAACAGTTCGTGCTCTGCGCGGGTCAGCTGACCGTCCGCAGCCACCAGCGCGCATGCCACGCGGGTAGCGGCAAAATACCCGGGACCGTGCCCCATTTTTTCCTGCAAAAGGGATTCCAGCTTTTCATACGCTGCCTTGGCATTGTGCATGCGGTCATAACGGCTCATGGAAGCAAGCTCGTTGTAGATTTTTACTAATTCATTATATCTAAGCATCGGTTATTCTCCTTCAAAAAGTTTCTTTTATTATATAACAAGCCACGCAAAAAAACAAGGGGTTTCATGAAAATATTTCAAAAAGTGGGCAATTAGGCTTTGATAGTGGGTTTTTATAAATTTTCATCAGATTTTTTCTGTCAAACGATTTACAAGGTAAAAATTTTGTGATATAATTATACTTGGTAGAAAAGGGATTGCTTTTCCTTTTTTGTCAAATACTATACACAGAATAAAATATATTTTAAGGAGATCTTAAAAATGACGAACAATAAGAAAGTACTTCAATTCGTTGCAGACGTGCAGGCTTTCGCAAACCCCGACAAAGTGGTTTGGATTGACGGCAGCGACGCTCAGCGTGATGCGCTTCGCGCAGAAGCGGTGTCTACGGGTGAAATCATTGAACTCAACCAGGAAAAATTGCCTGGCTGTTATTATCACAGAACGGCGGAAAACGACGTTGCGCGTGTAGAAGATAGAACCTTCATCTGCTGCGAAAACGAAGAGGACGCACTTCCTCATTCCATCGTTAAATGGAAAGCGCCCAAGGAAGCGTATCAGATGGTTAACGAAATCGCTCGCAATGCATACGCAGGCAGAACGATGTACGTTATCCCTTATTCGATGGGTGTTGTTGGTTCGCCTTTCTCTAAGATCGGTATTGAAATCACCGATTCCATTTACGTTGTTCTGAACATGATGATCATGACCAGAGTAGGCAAAATGTGCTTGGACGTTCTGGGTGAAAACGGTGATTTCGTCAAGGGTTTCCACGCAAAGTGTGACGTAAACCCCGAAAAGAGATATATCATGCACTTCCCCGAAGACGACACGATCATTTCCGTGAACTCTGCATACGGCGGCAACGTGCTTTTGGGTAAAAAGTGCTTTGCACTTCGTATCGCTACCAACCTTGGTAGACGTGAAGGCTGGATGGCAGAACACATGCTGATTCTTGGTGTAAAACGCCCTCAGGACAAGGAAATCAAATACGTTGCAGCTGCTTTCCCTTCCGCTTGCGGTAAGACCAACCTTGCAATGTTGATCCCTCCCAAGCAGTACTTGGATAAGGGCTACGAAGTATTCTGCGTAGGCGATGACATCGCTTGGATTCGTCAGGGTGAAGACGGCAGATTGTGGGCATGCAACCCCGAAAACGGTTTCTTTGGCGTTGCTCCTGGTACGAACGCAAAATCCAACCCCAACGCATTGGCATCCACGATGCAGGGTACGATTTTCACCAACGTTGCTTTGAACCCTGCTGACAACACCGTTTGGTGGGAAAAGCTGACGAAGGAAGCTCCTGCAGAGCTGATCGATTGGACGGGTAAGCCTTGGACGCCTGACTGTGGCAGAAACGCAGCGCATCCCAACTCCCGTTTCACCGCGCCTGCAATCAACTGCCCTTGCATTTCGCCCGAGTTCAATTCGAAAGAAGGCGTGCCTCTGTCCGCAATTATCTTCGGCGGCAGAAGAGCTACCACGACCCCGCTTGTTTACCAGTCCAGAGATTGGAACCACGGTACGTTCGTGGGCACGATCATGTCCTCGGAAACCACGGCGGCTGCTACTGGTGCGGTAGGCGTGCTCCGTCACGATCCTATGGCAATGAAGCCTTTCATGGGCTATTCCGTAGACCGTTATTTCCAGCATTGGATTGATATGGGTGCGAAAGTTCCCGCTGACAAGCAGCCCAAGATCTTCAACGTAAACTGGTTCCGTCAGGACGAAAACGGCAACTTCATGTGGCCTGGTTTCGGCGACAACATGCGCGTACTTGACTGGATCTTGGATCGTTGCGAAGGCAAAGTGGACGCGCAGGAAACGGCAATCGGCTACCTGCCTTATGCAAAGGATATCAACATCGAGGGCGCAGACATCGACGCGGCTACCTTGGAAAAACTGTTGGTGGTTGACAAGGCTCGTTGGGCGGCAGAGGCAGAAGAAATCACCGCTTACTATGCGGAAAACTTCGGCGACAAGATGCCCGTAGAGATTATGGATAACCTTGCAATCTTGAAAGCAAACTGCGCGAAATAAGCGTAAATAACAAACGAAAGCCCTGCGGTTTCCCGCAGGGCTTTTTGATGCAAAATCGGTGTTTTTTAGGCGGGCGAGCAATGCTCACCCCTACAAGAATGACAGCGTGTGCGTATGATGTCGTTCTGAGCGTAGGCAAAGAATCCCTTTATTTTTTTAAATACGCTTACAACGATTCCCACTCTCTTGCCTTCCCCTTGAGGGGAAGGTGTCAACATAGTTGACGGATGAGGTGGTAGAAAAAATAGTATTAAAAGCAAATGAGAGTCAGGGAAGAAATAATAAAAAACACCTCCTCCACCGCAAGCGGTCCCCCTCCCCCTCAAGGGGAAGGCAAGAAAAAAACGTAAATGTATCGACTAAAATAGAACATAATAAAAGGGCGCTGTTTCAATTTTCTTTCTGGTTATTTTTAGTATCGTTAAAAAGGATAGGGTTTTCTTCAAACAATTCCATGGCAAGCTTAGCGCCTGTTTTGATTCCTGCTAAGAAAAATCGTTTTCTACCCTCACAAAAACTCTGTAATAAAAATTCTTCATATTGCAAGAATAGAGCAAATTGCTTTTTATTGAGAGATTTTTGGAATGCTTGGTATGACGCAAAGGTTTCTTCAGAGAAATCTGTGTTCAAAGAATCGTCAAGTTCTTCAGCAATAGAAAAGTACAATTTATTTAAAATGGATTCCATATAGCACCTCGCTGTTTTTAATACCATTATAATACAAAAAAATGAAGATGTCTTGACAATTCAGTAAAACTTAATTATAATAATAAAAAAAAGAGGTGGCGTAATGAAAAAGGTATTGATATTATCGGGCAGCCCCAGAAAGGGCGGAAATTCAGACGTGTTATGCGATCGGTTCGCGCAAGGTGCGGCGGATGCGGGCAACCAAGTGGAAAAAATCCGCGTGGCGGATCAAAAGATCCATCCCTGCCTTGGCTGCTATTATTGTAAAGACCACGCAGGTGAGTGCGTTTATAAGGACGGCATGGCGGATATTTTGCAAAAGATCATTGATTGCGACGTGTTGGTGCTTTCCAGCCCCGTCTATTTTTATTCCGTTTGCGCGCAATTAAAAGCGGTGATCGACCGCTGTGTGGCGCGTTGGACAGAGATTGCAAACAAGGATCTGTATTACATAACCACCGCCGCCGAGGAAGAGGACGATACCATGGACGGCACGATCGCTTGTTTCCACGGCTTTGCAATGTGCATCGACGGCTACGACGAAAAAGGAACGCTGTACGGCAGAGGCTTGCAGGACAAAGGGGACGTTACGGCGCGCCCTGAGTATTTGACGATAGCGTACGAGATGGGCAACAGCATCCATTAAAAACAAAGAATCTGCGGCGCAGGACTTCGTCAAACTTACGTTTTCCCTTGCTCGTGTACGTCAGTGTACACTCCCATCGGGAAAGCCGCGTTTTTCTTGTCCTGCTTGCATTTTGCTTTGTTTTTACGCGTTGATCACGCTTTGTTGGTAAAGAATCTGTGGCGCAGGGCTTCGTCAAACTTACGGTTTCAACGCTCTTATCACGACCACGGCATTCGCAACAAAAAGGATTTTTTAGAAAACCGATATATAGAAGAAAATCCGTTAAAGTGGAAGATAGATTGCTTTTATAAAACAGAAGAATAAAAAGATAACCGCCCGAGAAACTTGTTCTCGGGCGATTACCATATGATAAGGGGGAAAATGATGAGCGGTTTTTATACGCAGTTCGGGAAGCGGTATTGCCTCAACCGATCTACAAGTATATTGTAGCACGCAAAAAATAAAATGTCATTGTTTCGACAACAAATTTTTAAAAATCTTTTTTTTGTATCTTTTTGTTAAAAAATGTTTGAAATTAACAATTTCATACATTTTTACAGAATACGGCAAAGTAAGCAGCACAGCACCACGGACAAAAGGTAAGAAAGCAGCGACAAGGCAATGGCGATGGGCAGCTTTTTCCGCTTGATACCCGCAAAATAGACGGCAGCCACATAAAAGATGGTTTCTGCCGACCCATACGCCACGCAGGCGCAGCGGGCAACGTAGCTATCCACCCCATACCTACCCAAAACCTCAGCAAGCATCGCAATCGAGCCGCTACCCGAAAGCGGCTTAATCAACACCAAGCCTGCGATTTCCTGCGGGATACCTAAAAATCGAAAGGCAGGGGATAGGAAATTTAGCAGCCTTTCTTCCAGCCCGCTGGCGGTAAGCAGTCGTGCTAAAATCGTGACGACGGCAACGTACGGAAAGATGCTGACAATCAGTGGGATTGCCTTTCCCGCGCCCGCCACAAACGAATCGTACACCTTCGTTTTTTTTACGGCGGCGTATAAAAAAGAGGCAATAAAAATCACGGGGATAATCAAGGCAAAAATCATATTCATCGCGTACCTGCCGCCGACTTATTAGAAAAAACCGCTTGTTTTTTTCGCCCAGAACAAGTACCCGCCGCACAGCTTTTTTTCGGGCGTAGAAACAGCCACGTAAAAAAGCAAGCAACCACCGTAGAAAACGCGGTACACAGCATGGTGGGCAAAATGATATCGGCGGGCGCACCGCTGCCCAGCGACGCCCGCAGCCCCACCACCGAGGTGGGCAACAGCTGCAACGAGGTCGCGTTTAAGGCAAAGAACATAGAGGAGGCATATTCGGGGTAGGGCGCACGGTCAAGCAGCTGGGCGGCTCGGATGCCGTAGGGGGTTGCAGCGCCCCCCAAGCCCAACAAATTGCAGGAAAGGTTGGCGCTGATGGTGGTCAGCGTTTCCTCGTCCTCGGTTTTAAACAGCCGTTTACAGATCGGGCGCAGCAGTTTAGAGATCCCTTTTGTAATTCCACAGCTTTCCCATACCTGCATCAAGCCCATCCAAACGGCATAGGAGGCAAGCAGCGCCACGCACAGCGTAGCGGCGTCCCCCGCGGCGTCTAAGACGGTGGGTAAAAACAATTCAGGGTTGACAAACAGCAAAATGATAGCCGCCCCCAAGAATAAGCTTAAAAAAATGGCGTTCATACGATACTATATGCGCTTGCTTGTCCCGATTATGTATAAGAGGGCGCGTTGTTGGGCGGTGAAACGCTTTACATTTATAAAAAAATGGGTTATAATAAATCCTGTATAGGATTTAAACGATAGGAGAGTGCATAATTATGGCAGACAAGAAAACCTATTATATCACGACGGCGATCGCGTACACCTCTGGCAAGCCGCACATCGGCAACACCTACGAGGCGATTTTGGCAGACGCGATTGCGCGTTTTAAGCGCAAGCAGGGCTACGACGTATTCTTCATGACGGGCACAGACGAGCACGGTCAAAAGATCGAAGAAAAAGCGGCGGCGGCAGGGTTGACCCCGCAGCAGTTTGTAGACGGCGTAGCGGGTACGATCAAAGACATTTGGGATTTGATGGGTACTTCCTACGATAAATTTATGCGTACGACCAACCCCGAGCATTGCGCGCAGGTGGCAAAAATCTTCAAAAAATTCTACGAGCAAGGGGATATTTATAAAGGCGAATACGTAGGCATGTACTGTACGCCTTGCGAATCCTTCTGGACGGAGAGTCAGCTGGTCGAGGGCAAGTGTCCTGATTGCGGCAGGGAGGTAAAGCCCGCCAAGGAAGAGGCGTATTTCTTCAAGATGGGTAAATACGCCGACAGACTGATCGAGCACATTGAAAAGCATCCCGAATTCATTCAGCCCGTATCCCGCAAGAATGAGATGATGAACAACTTTCTCAATAATGAATTGCAGGATTTGTGCGTTTCCAGAAGCTCGTTCAAATGGGGGATTCCCGTAGATTTTGACAGCAGACACGTCGTATACGTTTGGTTGGACGCTTTGACCAACTATATCACGGGCATTGGCTTTGACGCCGACGGCAACCACGGGGAAAAATATCAAAAATATTGGCCTGCCGATTTGCACCTGATCGGCAAGGATATTCTTCGTTTCCACACCATTTATTGGCCGATTTTCCTGATGGCAATGGGCGAGCCGCTGCCCAAGCAAATCTTCGGGCATCCTTGGCTGTTGCAGGGTGAGGGGAAGATGTCCAAGAGCAAGGGCAACGTTATCTATGCAGACGACCTTGCAAGGTTGTTTGGCGTGGATGCGGTGCGTTATTTCGTGTTGCACGAAATGCCGTTCGATAACGATGGGCAGATCACGTGGGAGCTGGTATGCGAACGCTTTAACACCGAGCTTGCCAACGTTCTGGGCAACCTTGTTTCCCGCACGATTGCGATGATGGGAAAATATTTTGGCGGCAGTGTGGTCAAAAGCGAAAAAGCAAACGAAGAAACGCCTGACGAAGAATTTAAGGCAACCGTTTGCGCCACCGCAAAGAAAGTGGCGGAAAAGATGGAAACTCTGCGCGTTGCAGACGCGATTTCCGAAATTTTCAACACCTTACGCCGCGCGAACAAGTACATCGACGAAACGATGCCCTGGGCGCTTGCGAAGGACGAAAGCAAAAAGGCAAGGCTGAACGACGTGCTGTATAACCTCACGGAGGCAATCTTGACCTGCGCCAGCCTGTTGGAAAGCTTTATGCCTGAAACATCGGCGAAGATTTACGCGGCGTTTGGCGTGGGCGCGAAGAGCTTGGCGGAATGCGAAACGTTTGGCGTGAAAGAGGGCTATACGGCTACGCCGGTACCCGCGTTGTTCCAGCGTTTGGATTTCAAGAGCTTAGAACCCGAAATCGAAAAGATTGCGGCGGCGCAGATGGCAAGCGTAAAGGCTGCCGCGTCTGCTCCCGCCCCTGAAAAAGCGGAAGAAAAAGCCGAAGACACCCCGAAGAAAGCGGAAATTACCTTTGAAGATTTTGAAAAGGTAGAACTGCGCGTGGGCGAAATCATCGCTTGCGAAGCGGTGCCGAAGTCCAGCAAGCTCTTGAAAGAAACGGTGAAGTTTGGCGACGAGATTCGCACCATCGTATCGGGGATTGCAAAGCATTACACGCCCGAAGAAATGGTGGGTAAGAAGGTGGTGTTCGTCACCAACCTTGCCCCCCGCAAGATCTGTGGAATTATGTCTGAGGGCATGATTTTGGCGGCTGAGGATGAACACGGTATCCTTTCCCTGGTGACTGCGGACAAAGCGGATATTGGCAGCGGCGCGAACTGCGGCTAAGCCAACGTAAGAGGTATGTTTATCGACGTACACGCCCATTTGACGGGCGAAGAATTTGGCGAGGTCGGCGGTGTAGAGGGTGTGCTTGCGCGAATGCGTGAAAACGGCGTAGAGTGGGTGATTGCCAGCGGCTACGACGTTGCTTCTTCTGAAATTTCCAAGGCTATTGCGGAGGCGCACGACGAGGTTTTCTTTTGCGCGGGCTTTCATCCAGGCGAGCTGGGGCATTTTTGCGAGGGAGATTTTGAACGAATTTCGCAGCTTTGCCGTCACAAAAAATGCGTGGCAGTCGGGGAAATCGGGCTGGATTATCATTTTGAAAACAACCCCCCGAAAGAGGCGCAAAAGCAGGCGTTTCTCCGTCAGCTGGAAATTGCGGACGAGGCGGGCTTACCCGTCGTGATCCACAGCCGCGACGCCGCGGAGGACACCTACGAAATTTTGGCAAACAATCCGTCCTTATTAAGGC
>JAZURU010000010.1:0-8749 GCA_045606365.1 Candidatus Scatosoma sp.
TACGACACGGTGCTGGGCGAACGCGGCGTCACCGTTTCGGGCGGGCAAAAACAGCGTATTTCGATTGCGCGCGCTTTGATGAAAAACGCCCCGATCTTGATCTTGGACGACTCCCTTTCGGCGGTCGACACCAAGACGGAGCGTACCCTTTTAGAAAATCTTCGCAGCGAAAGAAAGGGCAAAACCACGATCTTGATCGCGCACCGTATCTCCACCATCGAACAGATGGACAAGATCCTGTACGTCGAGGACGGAAAGGTACTCGCCGTAGGCACGCACGAGCAGCTGCTGGAAAGCTGCCCTGCCTACAAGACGATGACCGAGCTGCAAAAGTTGGAGGCGGAAAAGGATTGATATGAAAGAATTTTTTGAACAATATTATCCGCTGATTATTATGGGGGCGATTTTGGGCGTATTCGCGCTGATCTTCCTCACCGCATACCTACTGATCAAAAACAAAAAAGAGGCGATCGGGTTTGATCGGAATATTCCCGATAAGGAAATCGTCCGTCGGCTGCTTGCCTACGCAAAGCCGTATTGGAAAGGGTTTGTATTCGTGTTGCTGCTGATGGTCTTTTCCGTCTCCTACGATATCATCGCTCCCCTTTTGATCGGGAAAATTCAGGGCATGATCAAAGCGGAATTTCAGCTTAGCGCTCTGTTTTGGATGATCGCTCTGTACGCAGGCATCTTGATCATTACGCTGGTATGCTCTTACGTGCAAGCGCTTATTTTACAAAAGATCGGGCAGAAGATCGTTTCGAACATTCGTCTGGATTTGTTCGAGCATATCGAAAAGCTTTCACACGATCAGCTCAACCACATCCCCGTAGGCAAGCTGGTCACCCGCGTGACCAATGATACCAACGGCGTTTCGATGATGTTTACGAATATCATCGTCAACCTCGTGAAAAACTGCTTTGTCGTGCTGGGCGTGCTGGTGGCGATGCTGTGCTTGAATTACATGCTCACCTTGATGGTGCTGTGCTTCGTACCCTTCATCGTGTTCTTCACCGTGATCTTCCGCAAGTTCTCCCGCCGCGCTTATCGCCGCGTTAAGGACGACACGACGGACATCAACACCTTCCTTTCCGAAAACCTTTCGGGTATCAAGATCACGCAATTTTTCAACCGTGAAAACAAAAAGCTGCAAGAATTTCAAGGCAAAAATTCCAAGCTTGGCAAATCGAAATACCAACAGATCTTCGTATTCGGCATCTTCCGCCCCATGGTATATATGCTGTATATCGTTTCAGTGCTCTGCCTGTTCTTCTTGGGTGCAAAAGGCGCGCTGGACGGAACGGAAATTTTAGGGCAAGTCGTCACCAGCGACATCATCGTTTCCTTCTACATGTATATATCCAAGTTCTTCAACCCGATCCAAAGCCTTGCCGAACAGTTCAATTGGCTGCAATCGGCGTTTGCGTCAGCGGAAAAAATCTTCACGATTATGGACATGCAGCCCACTGTCGTTGACAGCGAAGACGCCATCGAGCTGCCCACTGTAGAGGGTAAAATCGAATTTAAAAACGTCTGGTTTGCCTACGAGGAAGAGGATTGGATTTTAAAGGACGTGTCCTTTACCATCCAGCCCAAACAAACGGTGGCGTTCGTCGGCTCGACGGGCTCTGGCAAGACCACCATTCTCTCCCTCATCTGCCGCAATTACGACATTCAAAAGGGGCAGATCCTCATCGACGGCATCGACATCAAGAAGATCAAAATTTCTTCACTGAGAAAGCACTTTGGGCAGATGCTGCAGGACGTATTCCTTTTTTCGGGAACGATCCGCGAAAACATTTTGCTCAGGGAGGAAGGCATCAGCGACGAGGAGGTATGGCAAGCCTGCCAATACGTCAATGCCGACCACTTCATCTCCAAGCTTAGCGAGGGGCTGGATTATCAGATTTTGGAACGCGGCAACAACTTTTCCGCAGGTCAACGCCAGCTCTTATCCTTTGCGCGGACGATCGTGCACAAGCCGCAGGTGATGATTCTGGATGAGGCAACCGCAAACATCGATACGGAAACCGAGCTTTTGATCCAAAATTCCTTGGAAAAGATGATGAACATCGGCACGATGCTAATCGTCGCCCACCGCCTTTCCACCGTACAGCACGCCGACAACATCATCGTGTTGTCGCACGGCGAAATCATCGAACAGGGCAACCACTTTGAGTTGCTCAAAAAGAAAGGCAGATATTACAGCCTTTACACCTTGCAGCACCGCAAGGAAACGCTGTTAAAACAAGGCGCATAAAAAGAAAACGGATAGCCGCAGCTATCCGTTTTTTTATTTGCTTAGACGTTATACGATCGCGCACAGCAGCACCATCCAGCCCCCCCCTGCTGACCGCCCCGCTGTAAGAAAGGTTTAATTTCGTTTTCATATTCGCCTCCTCACGCATCCGATATCGTAAAACTATGCGCGAACTATCCTATTTAAAACACAAACAGCGAAACGCAGAACAGCGCAACGCTCGCCACCAGCAAAACCCCGAATAAAATGATAAAAAACAACGGCAGCCGCTTTTCTATCGCGGTAAAGGATACGTATTTCCCGTCGTTGAGCTTTTCACTCATCACCTTCCATTCGGTATCGTATATATTGGCGGGCAGGTTTTTTTCTATCTCGGAAATCACCCGCATTTTCGCCCCGTTCAACCTACCGTAGGAATCCAGTAAATGGGTCCAATTCACGTTCAGCAAAACGCCGATAAAGCTGACAACGAAGAAGATTGCTGAAATCACCAACAAACTGTTGATCTGCGAAAGCCCAAACAAAATCCCCGAAACCGTCACCGCCAACGTCAGCATAGACGTATTCAGCGTGGTGTAAAAATTCGAGGTGTTTTGCCTACGGTTGAGCACCTCTTCGCTGGTCGCCAGATAGGCTTTGTACTGTTCGATCAGCTCGTTGGCTTTGGGGGGCTCGTTGCTGCCTTTCAGCTTATCCCCAATATCAAAATCGTAGCCGCAGCGCAGAATTCTGGTCAAATCCTGCAGCTGAATTTCCTTAAACAACGGCTTATCCGCGCTGGTAAATTCGTCCTTTTTAAAAAGCGTACGGTTGATTTTGCTGTCCGCGTCGGGATCTAAGCGGAAAAGCAAGATCTGCTTTTTCTTTTTCAGCGCATATTTGATTTCGCGATCGACGTTTTCACTCTCGTACGTAGTTTCGCCCAGCACGTATAAAACCAGGTCGCTTTGGTCGATTTTCGTCTTCGCCTCTTTAAACCAATTCTTATTATCGGGATTCGACGAAAGGGAGAGTAAATCCACCGAAACCAAGTCGTTTACCTGGGCTTTTAATATCTGTACCCTATCGTAATCGTTTCCCCTATGTATGATAAAAATTTTCATTTTGTAAATGTTCCTCAGCCGCTATGTTTTATTCAGTTTAGCACATTCTAAACAGGATTGCAAGCAATCCACACGCACTCTTGCCCCAATTTTTTTCTTATTTTGTACAAAATTCTTTGGATTGCCGCTATGCATGCACCAATCTATTCTTCCTTTTCCACGCCAGCGAAATGACAGAATACAGCAAAACCAGCCCCATTAAAATGCAAAATAAAAGGGTATTATTGTGCAGCCCGCACGCCTCTATGACCCGAACGATACATTGAAAGGCGTATATCGGAAAGCTTAACGAACCCAGCCAATTTAAAAACCGATTGTGACATGGGATCCTGTTCGCAAAATAAAGCAGGCACGGATAGCCTACGATCACCAAGAGGTACGAAAGCAGCAAATCCTTTTGAGGCAAGAGGATAATTGCCATACAACCCAACGCAGATACCGTAAACCCAACCGCATACGTCCACCAGCCCCCAACCTGCTTTTTCTTCCCCCCTTTTATGGGAGGAATCAGTGCGGCAAATATCCCCAAAGGAATGGCGGCAGCCGAACGAAACGGTCCACTCGGCCACGCGAAAAGCGGAAACCAAAAAAAGGCGAAAAACGCCACGAAGCTGGCAAGAGCGATCACCAAATAAAAAATCCGATCTTTTTTGATCCATTTTCGCAATAAGAAGATTGCCGTCATCGCCAAAAATAAATCTCGAACGTACCAAAGGTAGCCAAAAAATAGGTTGTAGGAAATTTCAAACGCAAAGGAATAGATCCACACGAAAATTTCCCCGATCAAAAACGGAACCAAAATGCTTTTGAAACGGCGCTTTAAAAACCCAAACAGCCCCTCTTTTAACGGCATAGCGGTATATTGATCGATGGATTTCATCAGGAAAAAACCCGAAAGCACAAAGAAAAATTCTACCGCCAAATATCCCTGTGCAAAAAATGCCCCCTTGTAGGGTACATAATCATGATAATACAGCACCCATAAAGCAAACAGAAAACGCAAAACTTCCACCAAACTGTTTTTTTCTTTTGTAGGTTGTTTCATTTAATTTCTACCCCGTACACTTAATTTTGCCTATCCCGTCCGTTTCGCGAACGGCAGAAAAAATCACGGTTCGTTTTGGCTTTTTCTTTTGAAACGCTTGAAAAAATCTGCAAACGTGCGAACCGTTCCTTTAAAATCAAAGATAAAGCACATGAGCAACGGTACAAGTATAAAGTAAACAATCACCCCAGGCAGCATCCAGAAAAACGGCCAATATTTTTCCTGCCCCGCATACGCGCCCACGGGCACGGTTTTCATAAAAGACGGCGTCAGCCACGAAAAGAGGACGGCTACGCTATCCGTCGGCCCCCAAATTAAAGAGGGGTTTCGAAAATTGACGTGCAGCATATCCTCGTTTCGCAAAGGTATGATACCCAGCTCGCTTTGCAGCACTTGATTGCAGATGATAAAAAGCAACATAGCGCAAACGCATATGGGCGTTCTCCAAATGCGTTTTACGTTCAACGTATGCAATTTTAATAAGACGGTCAGCATAGGAACGGCTATGATGATTCCGTGGCAGATATAAAATCTCCACACGTCCAGACTTAACACGCTTTTGCCGATGGCTTCGGTGGGATAAAGCAGCGCCAAAAAACCGCTTAAAACGCCCAAAAATACCATGTAATCTTTGGCTGTATCGCTTTTCGAAATGAAGATAAACGGGAAAAATAACACGCTTGTCCCGCAAACATTGACAAACCAAACCTCCCGCAGCCCCAATTCAGGATTCGTGCTATAGGGGGGGAACGTCAACTTCAAAAAATGGAGCGCAAGATTGAAAAACAGCACGGAACCAAGTACCCATTTTTTCGTCTTATCCGTTTTGTTTTTCAATAAAAAATACAACCCCACTATTGCGCCTGAAAAAAGCGCGATAAAAAATAGATACCAAAAATTAAAGAGTTCAACCATTTCGTTTCTCCTTTATCCTCCGCAAAAAAACAATTCGCAAGGCTATATGGTGTATTGTAGCACTTTTATAAAGTGCTGTCAACTGCTTACCTATAAAACCCAACGCATGCGCCATCACCAGGACAAAACAAACAAGGACCGAGCAATCTGCTCAGCCCTCAAAATTACCGTTTTCCATAACGTTTTTAATGATCACCAGCCATATATTGATGCATTTGTATGATTTTTTCCAACAAGTTGCGATCCGTATAAAAATAATGATTAGACGCCTCAAAGCCCACTTTATTGTCAGCATAATACAGCTGCAACAGGTTTTGTGCATTCTGTTTCTCTTGCTCTAAAAGTTCGTTTAAGCCCTTTCTGTCCCCTTTTTTAAGAACGGAAAATTTCGTCTGCAGGTAATCTGACAAGAAGTGAGAATACGCCGCCTTGGCATAAATCTTCAATTCCTTAATTTCCTGCGTTTCACAGCAGGTTCCCAGCGCAGACAAGCCCAAATTCCACTCTTTCAGTAATTTTTCATACTGAGAAAGATACACGTCAACGGGATACGGCTTCGTCCAAGTGTCGTAATCGTCAAAGGCATAGCATACCATAGACGAGGTTTTTCCCTCCTCTTCCATAGACCAAAGGTTTGCACAGCCCAACGTTTTCGGGGAATAATACACGGTATCAATACTGAAAGGATATTCTTGGAAACCAGCGCAAAAATGGCTTACCGCTTCCTTTACCAGCGAGTGATTTTTACCGTACGTTTTTTCGTACCAACGATCCAACGAAAAATGATTTCCATCTTGAACGTATTCTGCAACCATCCCAAGCATCGGCGAAGGATAGCCGCCCAAGGTCCAAGTCAGCATATAATCTTTCACCCCAATTTTTGTTAGGTTTTGCAAATGCCGATAAACCAAATCATATACAGGCAAATACGGAACGGCAGAACATTCCCAGCTGTTGTTTATCTGAATTTTTGCATAGACCTTGTGTCCCAAGTCTGCCGCCTTTTTTAAGGTCTTTTCGGTGATTACGCTCGGTCCAGGATTAGAAATGGAATAATCAATGATCCTACTTTTTATCCCACCTTTTTCAATCGGCAAATCGTATTCACTGACGCACATGGCAGAGATGTTTTTATCTAAAAGCTCCACCCCCTGCATGGTCTGTTCTTCCGTCCATTCCATAAACGGTGACCATCCCCAAAGGTATGCGATCAGTTCCGCTTTACTGCCGCTATCTTCAATCGCCTTTTGTATCACGTTGTTTACCGCCGTCGCAGAACGCTGTGGCGGTATGTTTTTACATATGGGACAAGTCGTGTTCGGACGATAGTTGCAATGCGTTTGATTTTCACTCATGGTGATTGTAATAAAGCCGCCCAGCTCGTTTACCTCGGTCAGTAGATCCTTTATCGCATTATACAAATATTCCCGCGTCGCCTTTTGTTCAAAGCACAAGGAAGCATACCCATTCTCTGTCCGCCCGATAAGCGAGGCATATTTCCCAAGCTTTTCAATCGGCAGCGCTCGCGGTTCGTTTAAATATAAATACAACTTAAGGCCGTACTTAGTAAAACGCGCAATCAGCCTCTTCATTTCCGCCCTACGCTCTTTATACCCAGCGCTCAAACCTTCGTCAAAGGGATAGGGGGAAAGCGCAGACAGCACACCGTGCAACCATATTCCGTTCACCCCTTGTTTTGCATATTCATCCAATAATTCATCCGATAAATATTCCTCATTGTTTTGCGTAAACACGTCCCCGCACGGGGATAAATATCCGTGAACAATTCTTCTGCCTGAATATGCTTTTGTTCCCGTTTTTATCGAGTTCTGATTGAAAAAAGCAAACGGCTTTGCCCCATTTGATTTTATATTAGAACGCACCATGTCCGCGATGAACACGGTTTTTTCCTCTTCCTCTTTGGTCAAAGGCGCATAATGCACTCTTTCACATTCGGGCTTAAAATCCCCCAACTTCACAGAAAGAAAATCTTCTTTTCCCAAATAAAATGCAAGCTTTTCTTCCGTAATTTCAAGCAATTTCATCAATTGAGAATATGGAAGTAGATACCAATTATTTCGAATAATCGTAATATAGCCATGTTTTTCCCAATCCGCATCATAAACCACGTTTTCCAGCCCCAAGCGCGCTGCCTCACGGCATACGGTCACCTCGTCGCAGCCCAACACAGCCGCAATTTTGTCCACGGAAACAAAACCGTAATTGCGAAAAATTACGGCCTGCCATTTCGTCGGAAAAACATTTTTCGGCGTCTTTACTTTTTTAATCAACGGTAGCATATTATTGTATCGCGTTTTTTAAATATTCCAGCGCTTGCTTTACCATTTCGTCGCCGAGCTCTTTGCTTGCCTCTCTTGCGCTTTCGGTGAACCAATGCTTGATATCATCAATGCGGTCAAGCTTGATACAGTCGGGATAGAGTGCCATCAAAATGGAGCTTTCGTATTTTCCCGCGTGGTCGTAGCCCGTTGCATTTTGCACTGCTGTGGACATTGTAGGGATAACTTTAATCCACGAAAAGGGATTGTTTGCGCCTTCTAATTCTTCATAGTAGTTAGCATAGCTTTCGCTCCCCCACCAGCCCTCGCCGAGGGTTTCTTCGAGGTATTCCATCGTCGCGCGCTTTGCCGCCGTGCGGTAGCAAAGGGTCATGGGCATTTCGCTTTCCTGCTCAAACTGATGATGAATAACCACGTAAATATTTCTAAAACCCGAATATAGCATGCTTTTGAATACGTAATACACGTAATCTTCAAACGCACGTTCGGGCACGTGTACCGTACCGCTTTTTCTACCGCCTACCGCATAGCTAGACGGACTGTACGAAATCGTCGGTGCAATCATAATTTCCTTCTCTTTTGCAAGCTTTTTAATAAGCCCTTCCGCCACGAGTGTATCACAACCGTAAGAACAATGCGGGCCGTGATATTCCACCGTGCCGCCTACAATCACAAGCGGAATATTCTTCTCTTTTACATAATCCGTTTCACGCGGAAAAGAATGGTCTAAAATCATAATTTTGCTCCTTAATATGCAAGCGTGGTATAATACGCCAAATTTACCTGACGATTGTCAAGTCTTCCGTACTGCACGACAATCGGTTGCGTGCTTTCTAATTTCATTGCATACTGCGTTTCCAAGGGCACGATATAGCCACACATGTCGTCCGTATTATTCATTCTAAAACAACGAACACGCTGGGGTTCTACTTCCCATATAATGCCTTCGTAAGCATCTTTATCCGCAAAATACAGCTTTACCTTGATCACCGCTTTTTCACTCGTATCGTTGACAACAATTACACTTTCGTGCCCTTTGAGAACCCCCTCCCCTTCGGGAGGAAGTTCGCAATCGGGAATAATCCAGTCATTTTTTCCAACTATCATTTTTTTACTCCTTATAAAC
>JAZURU010000011.1:0-5266 GCA_045606365.1 Candidatus Scatosoma sp.
TATTTCACCTTCGTTTCTTTCGAAAATTTCAATTTTTTCCAAATTATATTAACATATTTTTCATTTTTAGGCAAGTTTAATTTGATTATTTTTTGATTTTATATTATAATATAGCAGGAATTTTTCGATAAATTGAAAAAAGGACGTAGATAAAATATGAAACTTGGTGTCGTAGGTTTGCCCAACGTTGGCAAATCCACTCTGTTTAACGCAATCACACACGCAGGCGCAGAATGCGCGAACTATCCTTTTTGCACCATCGAGCCGAACGTCGGCGTCGTTGCCGTGCCTGATGAACGTTTGGATAAGCTTGCCGCCCTGTATAATTCTAAAAAGGTGACCCCCGCAGTCATCGAATTTGTGGACATCGCCGGTCTTGTAAAAGGCGCGTCCAAGGGCGAGGGCTTGGGAAACAAGTTCCTTTCCCACATCCGTGAGGTGGACGCGATCGTACACGTGGTCAGATGTTTTGAAAATTCGAACATCACCCACGTGGAAAACCGCATTGACCCCGTAAACGACATTGAAACGATCAATTTAGAGCTGATCATGTCGGACATGGAGGCGGTACAAAACCGCATGAACCGCGTCAAAGTGCAGGCGCGCGGCGGTCAGGATAAAAAGGCTGTGGAAGAATATGCCTTCTTAGAACGTCTGTACGCTTTCCTCGAAAGCGAAAAGCCCGCCAGAAATTTCCCCTTTACCGACGAAGAAACGGAATTTATGAAAAACTGTTTCCTCTTAACCACCAAGCCCACCATCTACGCCGCGAATATCCAAGAGGAGGATATGGGCAAGGACGAGGATGAAATCGAGCTGGTGGGTAAGGTCAAGGAATTTGCCGCCAAGGAAGGCAGCGAGGTTTTGGTGATCTGCGCCAAGACCGAAGAAGAGCTTTCCCAAATGGACGCCGAAGACAAAGCCGTGTTTATGGAAGAGTTTGGCTTAGGCGAAAGCGGCTTGGATCGCCTTATCAAAAAATCCTACGCCCTTTTAGGGCTGATTTCCTACCTTACCGCAGGCGAAAAGGAAACCCGCGCTTGGACGATTACCAACGGTACGAAAGCGCCGCAGGCAGCGGGAAAAATCCACACCGACTTTGAAAAGGGCTTTATCCGCGCAGACGTTGTGAATTGGCAGATCCTTGTCGAGCTTGGCTCGATTGCCGCCGCAAAGGAAAAAGGCAAGGTACGCTCTGAGGGCAAGGAATACGTGATGCAAGACGGCGATGTTGTCGAATATTACTTCAACGTTTCCAAAAGCAACAAATAAAGGAGATTTTTTATGATTTTGGTGCGTATTCTTATCGGGATTATTTCCATTCCTTTTGTCCTTGTGGCTTTCCTGTTGCAATTGCTGCTCCGTCTGGTCGTTATGCTGGGCGGTAGAATTATGATCGGTATTTCCAGCCTTATCTTTTTAGGCGGCGCGATCATTCTTGCCATCGACCTCTTTGGTTCTGGCGAAGATATCGGCGGCGGGCTTTGGATCATGCTTGGCGGACTTGTCGGGTATTCCCTGCCCTATATTGCCGTATATATCATCGCCCTTTTGGAAACCTTTATTCAATGGGTTAGAGGTTTCGTTTTCGGCAGATAAATCTACATACGTTATACTTAAAAACCCCGCAAGCGTTCTGCCTGCGGGGTTTTTGATTGCCCTATGCGAAAAATAGAAACCGTTATAAAAAATTCTTTTCCTGTAAGTAGCTTTCTAAAATCTGCGCGGCGTGATAAACAAGCTCAGCGCAAGGGCGTTTTTTGTAATATTCGCTTGTTCTAGGCTCGGCTGCGCCCCCCACCGAAACGGTCAAATTTTTTCCCGAAAGAAGCTCGGCGCATATTAAGCTGCCGTTTTCTTTGGTAAACTCGGCGCACATCCTCTGCACCGCCGCATACGTTTCCTTTTTGTTTTCAGAATCGTTTTCCGCCTTTGCTGCAATCATGCCGTACGACGCCGCCATACCGCTGACCGCGCCACAGGTCAAGCGAAGTCTGCCCAGCCCGCCGCCAAACGGCAGCATGATTTTCGCAATCTCCTCTCGATCCATGCCAGCCAAGTCGGAAAATGCCAACGCCACCGCCTGCGAACAGGCATAGCCCTGTTTAAAATATTCCTTAGCTTGCTCTGCCCTTGTCATATCCGCACCCCAACAACTTGATTTTCTATATTTTAACACAGTTTTCACACGATTGCAACAAGTTTTTTTCCTTTTTTCCGTTTATCCGTTTGCAAAATGGGAAAATATTTGATAAACTATATTCGTATTTTACATCATAAGGAGAAAAAGTATGATCGGCGCAGTAATCGCTATGCAAAGCGAAGCGGATATTTTGTTGGAACAAATGCAAATTCAACGGTCTTTGACCGTCAGCGGAAAAAACGTTTTTGTCGGTAAAGCATTCGGCAAGGACATAGCCCTTTGCATCTCAGGGATCGGCAAGGTGAACGCAGCCCTCGGCGCGCAGCTACTCGTCAGCAAATTCGGCGTGGATAAGCTGGTGAATTTCGGGGTTGCAGGCGGCTTAAACAAGGGAACGGAGCTTTGCGCCGTCTATCAGATCGCAGCGGCGGTACAGTTTGACTTTGACTTAACCGAGCTGAACGGCACCAAAATGGGAACCTTGGACGAATACAAGGAAAACTATCTTACCACCAACCATTTTAAAGCCGATTTTCCCAAGAAAATGCTGGGTACGGCAGACCGCTTTAACGACAGCAAAGCCGATTATAAGCTGCTGACCAAGGAGCTGCACGCCGACATTCGCGACATGGAAGGCGCTGCCGTTGTGCAAGCGGCATACTGCGTCGAACTGCCCGTGTATTTGATCAAAGCCATCTCGGACGTGGCGGGCAGCGGAAACACCACCGAACAGTACGTTGTCAACCGTAGCAAGGCGCTGCAAAATTTGAAAGCCGCCCTGCCCATTTTCTTTGAGGAGCTGTAAGCCATGATTGATTTAGGCAGCTGGAAACAACCGCTTGCGCCCCTGTTTGCAGATGAACGTTATCAAAAAATCCGTCGGTTTTTAATCGACGAATACAACACGCATACCGTTTACCCCGATATGTACGATCTGTATAATTGTTTCCGTTTTACCCCCTTTGAAAAGGTAAAGGTCGTGCTCTTGGGGCAAGACCCCTATCATGGGGAAGGGCAGGCGCACGGGCTTTGCTTTTCCGTGCAGGACGGCGTACCAAACCCGCCCTCGCTGGAAAATATCTTCAAGGAGCTGCAATCGGACGTCGGCTGCTCTAAGCCCAAAAACGGCAACCTCACCAAGTGGGCAAACGAGGGCGTGCTGCTGATGAACACTTCTCTGTCCGTGCGGGCGCACCAAGCCAATTCACACTCCAAATGCGGCTGGGCGTGGTTTACCGACAGCGTTATCAAACTCATATCCGACCAAAAGGAAACCGTCGTCTTTATCCTTTGGGGCGGCAACGCAAGGAGCAAAAAGCCTCTAATCGACGGCAAAAAGCATTGCATCATCGAAAGCGTGCACCCTTCGCCTTTATCCGCCTACAACGGATTTTTCGGCAGCAAGCCTTTTTCCAAGGCGAACGCCTATTTGCAAAGCAAAGGCATTTCCCCTATCGATTGGGATTTGAACAAATAAATTAAAACGGCTATCCGCTATGGACAGCCGTTTTTTATTATAGCAATTTCACCTCTAAACCCACCACGCCGTACTGCGCTATCTCTTCCTTGGGATAATACTTTTGCATATCGTCGGGGCAAGCAATTTCATCCGATAAATACCCCAAACGCATTTTATCAAACGCCGCGTACAGCCCTGCAAACGTTGGATATTCGTGCCGCGCCAGCACAACGCAATGGATGGTTTCCGTCGTTTCCACGTTCGTGAAACAAACGGTATCGCCAACCTGCACCGCGCGGCGCTTTTCATCGTTTAAACGCATCTCAACGTCCTTTTTGCCACTCTTTATCATAGCAAAAGGAATGGGTTTCAATTTCATGAAATGTATCATTTTTCCTCTTCCGTTTCTTCGTGTAATGAGAATCTGCGAATGCACATACTTCTCTGCCCACAATACGGGCATTTTAAATAACGGCGAGTCGCCGTATGCAGCCCCACAAGATACGCGCCCATTTTCGGCATAAACCGCTTTCCACACTTCGCGCATTCAAACGCTCCGCTATGCACCTCTAAAACAATCGCCACCGTCAGCCCTGCCGCAATCGTAAGCACGGCGATCACAATCAGCACAACTCTTTGCCAAACCTCGAGATCAAAATAACCAGCAATCATAATCAGGGTAAGCCCTGCAAGCAAAGTAGTTATAACCGCAATAATCCCAAGCCAAAGGCTACGTTTTGCATGTTCCTTTTCTTCCATCAGTTTCATTAAATTATCCTCCGCATTCTTCTGATATTCGGAGGGGTGCAAACGTTTTCCCGTCAAAAGCTCGTTTACGTTTACCTGCAAAATTTCACAAAGCGGTATCATTAAGGATACGTCGGGCAAACCGTTTCCACATTCCCATTTCGACACCGTCTTGTCTGTGATGAGCAGCTTTTCCGCCAGCGCTCTTTGCGTCAAGCCCTGCTCCTTTCGCATTTCCGCGATAAATTGTCCGATTTTTTGTTGGTCCATCTGCAACCTCCGCATCCTAATCATACGACAAAATGAAAGAAATTTGCACCCATAGGGGGTAGAGTTTCGTCATTTTTTACTCTACGCAAAGTAGAATTTACTCAAAGTAGCTTTGCAAGGATCTTCTTTAAAGCATATTTGCAATGCTCGTAGGTCAAACCGCCTTGGAAATAGGCGGTGTACGGCTCTTTTACGGGCGCGTCGGCAGAAAGCTCGATAGACGCCCCCTCGACAAAACACCCCGCTGCCATGATGACCTTGCTATCATATCCGGGCATATCCCACGGCTCTAACGTCACAAAGCTGTCCACGGGCGACGCCTCCTGCACCGACTGGATAAAGTCACACAGCTGCTTTGCCGTATCAAAGCGGATGGCGCGGGTGATGTCCGCAGGCGTCTTGTCCAGCTTTGGAAAGTTTTCATATCCCAGCGTTTCCATACACTTACCGATAACAAGGCTGCCCTTGATTGCTTGATTGACGGTGTGCGGCGCAAGAAACAAGCCTTGATAAAACAGCCGATAGCCGTACGCATAAGAGCCAACCTCGTTGCCGATGGAGGGCGCGGTGAGGCGGCGACCGATCAGGTCGATATAGCTTTCCTTACCGACGATATACCCACCCGTAGGGGCAAGACCGCCGCCGGG
>JAZURU010000012.1:0-13318 GCA_045606365.1 Candidatus Scatosoma sp.
TGTTCACGAAGGCGAAGGCGCGATTGACACCTGCCCCAAATGCAAACAGTCGAACGTGTTTGAAAAGTACAACCCCTTGAAGGGCACCAAGACGGAAGCAAACCTGAAAGAGGCGTTTGCAGGCGAATCGCAGGCAAGAAACAAGTACACCTATTTCGCATCGAAGGCAAAGAAGGAAGGCTTTGTGCAGATTGCGGCTCTGTTTGAAGAAACGGCAAAAAACGAACAGGAACACGCAAAAATTTGGTATAAGCTGTTGAACGGCGGTTCGATTTCGTCGACGGCAGAAAACCTTTTGGATGCAGCTTTGGGCGAAAACTATGAATGGACGGATATGTACGCAGGCTTCGCGAAAACTGCAAGAGAAGAAGGCTTTGAAGACATCGCTATTCTCTTCGAAGGCGTTGCAGCAATCGAAAAGGAGCACGAAGAAAGATACAGAAAGCTTTTGTCGAACGTGCAGAACAAGCTGGTATTCTCCAAGGAAGGGGACGCTGTATGGCAGTGCTCGAACTGCGGCCACATCGTTATCGGCAAGGAAGCGCCCGAGGTTTGCCCTATCTGTACCCATCCTCAGGCATACTTCCAGGTAAGAGCAGAAAACTACTAATTCTTGTTGCCAATGCCCTCCACAATATAGACAAAACCCCGACGGCAATCCCGTCGGGGGTATTTTTTGGTTAAGGTAAATGGAAACAAAGTTTCAATTTACTAAAAAAAGCGGCTTGCTGTTCGCAAGCCGCTTTTTCCATTACAATACGCTTTTGATAAATGCTTCGGTCTGTTCCTCGGGAACAAAGCCCAGCTGGTTTGCCACCGCTTTTCCGTTCTTGAACGCGATCACGTTGGGGATATTCGTAATGCCGTGCTCAATCGCCGCATCCCTGCTCTCGTCCACGTCCACCTTTACGAACACCGCCTTGCCTACATAGCGTTCTGAAAGCTCCTCCAAAATAGGCGCAAGCATTCTGCACGGCCCACACCACGTTGCGGAAAAGTCCACAAATACGGGCACCTCCGAAACCGCAATCAAATCCTTCAATTCTTGACTATTTACCATTTTCATTCTCTTTCCCTCCGTCGTTAGTATTTATTGATTTTTCGAAAAATATTCCACCGCGTTTGCAAACGCAACCTGTTCACTTTCGCCCGTCTGCATATTTTTCACGTTCATCACGCCAGCCGTCAGCTCGCTTTCGCCGATGACGGCAACGTATTGCACGCCCAATTTGTCCGCATATTTAAACTGCGCCTTAACAGAACGGTCCATCTGGTCAATCTCTGCAGATACCCCCGCCCCGCGCAGCGCGCTACAAAGGCGGAAACATTGTTTGCGGCTTTCTTTGTCCATACCCGCAAAGTAAACGGTAGGCGCTTTGGGCTGCGGAATTTTCACCCCCGATTGCTCCATCACGATCAGCAGCCTTTCCAGCCCTGCTGCGAAGCCGACCGCAGGGGCGCTTTTACCGCCCAGCTCCTCAATCAAACCGTCGTACCTGCCGCCCGCGCAAACCGTGCCCTGCGCGCCGATACCCGACGCCACAAATTCAAATACGGTACGGGTGTAGTAATCCAGCCCGCGCACGATGCGCTGGTCAATTTCGTATTCCACGCCCGCAATGGTAAGATATTCCTTGACCAGATCGAAATGCTCGGCACATTCCTCGCAAAGATAATCTAAGATGATCGGCGCGTCCGCATTGATCTGTTTACAAGCCTCTTCCTTGCAGTCCAAAAGGCGCAGAGGATTTTTTTCATAGCGCGTTTTACAATCATAGCAAAGGCTGTCAAGATGGGGGGCAAAAAACGCCTTCAACGCCTCGTTATAACGCTTTCTACATTCGGGGCAGCCGATGGAATTCAGCTTTAATTTCGCCGAAATACCCAGCTTTTTCAGCAAGGTATTCGCGATGATAATCGCCTCTGCATCCGTTTCCGCGCCCTTTGCGCCGAAAATTTCCACGCCGAATTGGTGAAATTCACGCAATCTGCCCGCCTGCGGTCTTTCATAGCGGAACGCAGGGGTGATGTAGAACATTTTAAGAGGGAGCACGCCGCCCTGCAGCCCGTTTTCGATAAACGCACGCCCTACGCCTGCCGTGCCCTCCGGCTTTAAGGTCATCGAACGGTTGCCCTTATCCAAGAAGGTATACATCTCTTTCGTGACGATGTCCGTCGTATTGCCGACCCCACGCTGAAACAGCTCGGTTGCCTCGAAGGTGGGCGTGCGGATCTCTTTTACGTTAAAGGATGCCGCCACTTCGCGCGCTACGCTCTCTACAAATTGCCATTTGTACGATTCTGCGGGCAGAACGTCCTTCGTGCCCTTGGGAAGATTGATCATAACTTTTTTCCTTTTAAAGTATTTCGATAGTTATATTTTTTGATTTAGCGCGGCTTAGAACCGAGAAAGACAAGGCGCGCGAGGAAAACCTGAGGGAGTTTACTAAGCCGTAAATGACCAAAGGTTGCCACAGTTGGGCGCCGTATTTCGACGGTTATAAGACGTGCCTCTTATAAAACGTACTTTTTGAGGTTTCTATCGCCCGTGAGCTTCGCCAAGTGCTCGTCCACGTACGCCCTATCCACCGTCAGGGTAAAGGGGGGATAATCGCCGCTGGCGTTAAAGGAAATTTCCTCCAACAGATATTCCATCACCGTATGCAGACGGCGGGCGCCGATGTCCTCGCTGCCAGCGTTCAATTCCACTGAAACCTCGGCAATCCGTTCGATTGCACCCTGATCGAATTGCAGCTGAATGTTGTCCACACTCAAAAGTTGCGAATACTGGAACACCAACGAATTTTCCGTTTCCGTCAAGATTCGCACAAAGTCATTTTTCGTCAAGCTTTTCAGCTCTACCGATACGGGGAAACGCCCTTGCAGCTCGGGGATCAAGTCCTCCACCGCCGCCACGTGGAATGCGCCTGCCGCGATAAACAGAATAAAGTCCGTTTTCATCGGTCCGTATTTGGTGACGACCGTGCTGCCCTCGACGATGGGCAAAATATCCCGCTGCACGCCCTCGCGCGAAACGTCTACGCCGCCGCGATTGCCCTTGCCTGCGATTTTGTCGATCTCGTCAATGAAGATGATGCCGTCATTTTCCGCACGGCGGATCGCCTCTTCCTTTACGGCGTCGTCGTCCACCAGCTTTTCCGCCTCTTCGGCAAGGAATAGCTGCATTGCCTCTTTAACGCTAACCTTTCTCTTTTTCTTTTTCTGCGGGAACATATCCCCAAAAATATTGCCGATAGCAATGGTTGCGCCGCCCGTGGGCAGCTCCATTTCTTTAGGAGTGTCCGCCACCTCGATTTCCACTGTAGTGGTGTCAAAGTAGCCCTTTCTGAGGCTATCCAAAAGCTCTGCCTCAAATTCCTCCTGCGTTCTATCCCCTCTGTCCGATTTACGGATCTCCGCCAAAAGCTTTACCAGCTTCTTTTCCACGCTGGCGGTTGCCTTTGCCTTGACCTCCTCCTGCTTTTCCGCTTTGACAAGGCGGTACGCGCATTCGGCAAGGTCGCGCACCATGCCCTCTACGTCTTTACCGACGTAGCCGACCTCGGTGTATTTCGTTGCCTCCACCTTTACAAACGGCGCTTTTACCAGCCGCGCCAGCCTGCGGGCGATCTCCGTTTTCCCCACCCCCGTAGGTCCTTTCATAATGATGTTTTTCGGGGTGATTTCCTCGCGGATCTCCTGCGGAAGTTGACTTCTTCTATAACGGTTTCTCAGCGCGATCGCCACCGCTTTTTTGGCGTCGTCCTGACCGATGATATATTTATCCAACTGCTGTACAATCTGTTTAGGAGAGTAATCCATCTTTACTTATCCTCCTTTTTACCCACCGTTTCTAAACGGATATTGTCGTTGGTGAACACGCAGATTTCCGAGGCGATTTTCAGCGCCTTTTTCGCAATCGTGGGCGCGTCGTAATCGGTTTCCTGATACAAAGCGCGCGCCGCCGCTAAGGCGTAATTGCCGCCGCTGCCAATCGCGCAGACCCCCTCGTCGGGTTCAATCACCTCGCCCGTACCCGAAAGGATGAGCAAAGTATTCTCGTCTGCCGTAATCATCATTGCGTCCAGCTTTCTGCCGATTTTGTCGCTGCGCCAAAGCTCCGCAAGCTCCACCGCCGAGCGCATCAGGTTGCCCGAAAACTTGTTCAACATCTCCTCAAAGCGTTCGGTCAGCGCAAACGCGTCCGTCACCGAACCCGCAAAGCCCAAAATCACTTTGCCGCCATAGATACGGCGTACCTTTACCGCCGTGTTTTTAAAAATGACCGATTCGCCCATCGTCACCTGACCGTCGCCCGCGATGGCGGTGACCCCGTCCTTTTTGACGGCGCAAATTGTCGTTCCTCTAAATTCCATCATATTTACTCCTTAGCCGCTACCAGCTCTTTTTCTTTTTCGGCTTGCACGATTGCAAGAGCGCGTTCCGACAAAGCGCGATAGCGTTCCTTTTTATCCCGTATACGCATCGGCATGGGGGATAAGATCCCATAATTCGCGTTCATCGGCTGAAAGTTCTTCACGGGGGTAGAAATATGCGTTTCTAACGCCCCGCACATGGTTCGTTCGTCAAAGACACGGGTGGGTCGCCCAGCAATTTCGTCCGCAATATGCAGCGCCGCCAAAAGTCCGCTTGCCGCGCTTTCCACGTACCCTTCCACGCCCGTAATTTGCCCTGCAAAAAACAGCCTCTGATTATTCTTAAACGAAAAATTGCGATTTAAAACATCAGGGGATTGTATGTAGGTATTTCTGTGCATCACGCCATAGCGAAGATATTCTGCGTTTTTCAGCGCAGGAATCAAAGAAAACACCCGCTTTTGTTCGGAAAATTTGAGGTTGGTTTGGCAGCCTACGAGGTTGTACGTATCCCCGCTGGCGGTTTCCTTTCTCAGTTGCAGCACCGCATACGGGCGAATCCCCTCTTCGTCGTAAAGCCCTACGGGCTTTAACGTGCCGTAGCGCAGGGTATCTCTGCCCCGCGACGCCATCACCTCGATGGGCATGCAGCCCTCGAAAATCTCTCGCTTTTCAAATGCGTGCAGGTGCGCCTTTTCCGCCGAAAGCAGCTCGTCAACGAAAGTATAATATTCCTCTTTCGTCATCGGGCAGTTGATATAATCGCCCGTGCCTTTGCCGTATCTGTCCCCTGTGAATGCGCGGGACATATCCACGCTATCCGCCGAAACGATGGGTGCAGATGCGTCGAAAAAGTGCAATCCGCCCCCCGTCAAGCGCTGGATATCCTCGCTTAAAGCGTCCGCCGTCAAAGGACCCGTGGCGATAATCACGTACCTGTCCCCGTCCTCTTTGGGCATCGGCACAGACAACACCTCTTCCTCCACGATTTCTACGTTGTCAAGCGCCCTGATTTTTTCGGTGATATACGCCGAAAACCTTTCCCGATCGACGGCAAGCGCCGCCCCAGCGGGCACGCGCGTTGCGTCCGCCGCCTCCATGATCAAAGAGCCCAAGATACGCATTTCCTCTTTGAGCAGCCCGCAAGCGTTTGCGTACTGATCGTCGCTCTTTAAGGAATTGGAGCAAACCAGCTCGCCAAAGCCGTCGCCTGTATGCGCGGGCGTACGCTTTTTCGGTTTCATTTCAATCAGGCGCACGGGAATCCCCCTCGTCGCCAGATAATACGCCGCCTCGCTGCCCGCAAGGCCTGCGCCTACGATGATCACCTCAGGCATGCATCAATCCTCCTGCCCGTAATAATCGTCATAGATCGGCGGTTCTTCCGCCGCAGGGGGCAGATCAATGACCTCCGTGTTTTGGAACACTCGTCTTTGCGGACGCCCCGCCTTACAATCCTTATTCGAACACTTCGTGCCCTTGCCCGCCTTTACCATCGCGCTGCCACATTCGGGGCACTTTTCCCCCGTGGGAATGTCCCAGCACATAAATTTACAATCAGGATAGCCGATACAGCTGTAATAGATCTTGCCCCGCTTGGATTTACGTTCGGTCATCGCCGCGCCACATTCGGGACATTTGCCCACCATCTTCGGCGCTTCGTCCGCAGGCATGGGCAGGGTGGTTTTGCAATCGGGATAGCTGGGGCAAGCCAAAAACTTACCGAATTTCCCACTCTTCACCACCATATTTTCCCCACATTTAGGGCATTGCACCGCAGAAATTTCCTGCTGGGTTTCGCTGACGATGTTCTGGCATTCGGGATAATTCGAGCATGCCAGGTATTTGCCGAACTTGCTAGTTCTGCGAATCATGACGTGGCCGCATTTTTGACACAGCTCATCGGTGCGCTGATCGCCGTACGAGGACGCTGCGCGCAGGTTCTTTTCAAAGCCGGGATAGAACCCGCCGATGACCTCCCGCCAATCGCCACCCTCTTCGATGTCGTCCAGCTTGGTTTCCATGTCCGCCGTAAACCCGACGTCCATAATGTCCGCAAAGCATTGCACCAGCATATCCACCACCTCGTAGGATATGGGGTTGGGCAGCATATATTTGCCCTCTTTTTTCACGTATTTTTGGTTGAGCTTGGCAATGATGGTGGCATAGGTAGACGGTCTGCCGATCCCCTTTTCCTCCATCATCTTTACCAGCGTTGCGTCGGTATAGCGCAGCGGGGGCTTGGTGAATTTCTGTTCCGACTTCATGTCCTTTTGCAACACCTCGTCCCCTTCGGCAAGCTGAGGCAAGAGCTTGGAAGTATCCACGCCCTCCTCGTCGTTCTTTTGCGAAAAGTCCTGATACACCGCGGTAAACCCGGGGAATTTCAGCACTCTACCGCTTGCCTTAAACACGTAGCCGCTGTTGTCGATTTCCATCTGCGCGCTATTATACACTGCCTCTGCCATCTGCGACGCTAAGAAACGTTCATAGATCAGCTTATACAACCGATAATGGCGATTGTCCAGCAAGCCTTTTGCCTTGTCGGGGGTCATGGAAAGGTCGATCGGACGGATTGCCTCGTGGGCGTCCTGCGCCCCTTTTTTTGTGGAGTAATAATTCGGCTTTGCGGGTGCGTAAGCGTCCCCGTACACGGCACGAATATGCGCCAAAGCCTTATTCTGCGCGTCGGCGCTGACGCGGACAGAGTCCGTTCTCATATAGGTGATAAAGGCGATATGCTCCCCGCCCGAGGTTTGCATACCTTCGTATAAGTGCTGCGCCAAAGACATGGTATCCGGGGCAGCAAAGCCGAGCTTTGCCGAGGCGTCCTGCTGCAAAGTGCTGGTGGTGAACGGCGCGGGCGCATGCGATTTTACCACTGCGTTTTTCACCTTGGAAACGGTGTATTTACCCGCCGCCAGCGCTGCAAGCACCTTATCCGTTTCCTCCTTAGAGGCAGGCTTGTATTTTTTCGTACCCTTCTTTTCCAGCATTGCTTTGAAAGGCGAGTGCTGCTTTTGCAGATCGACCAGCTCAACTGTCAAATTCCAATACTCCTCAGGCTTAAACGCGGTGATTTCCCGTTCCCGTTCCACAATCAGCTTTAAGGCGACCGATTGCACTCTACCTGCGGAAAGGCTGCGTCTGCCGTCCGACGATTCGTCAATGATTTTATGGTTTAACAGAGTGGACAGCTTGTACCCCACCAACCGATCGAGCACACGGCGCGCCTGCTGCGCGTCCACCAAGCCGTAATGGATTTTGCGAGGTTTTTGCAACGCCGCCTCGATTGCCGCGCGGGAAACCTCGTTAAATTCGATGCGGTTTTCGCCGTTTTCATCCAGCTCCAAAACCGTTTGTAAATGCCATGAAATTGCCTCCCCCTCTCTATCAGGGTCGGTTGCTAAATACACTCTGCCCGCCTTTTTCATGGCGGCTTTCAAGCGAGCGACTACCTCTTCTTTCCCCTCTGAGGTCACGTACTTGGGCTCGTAGTTGTTGCGAACGTCTACGCCCAAGGAATGTACGGGCAAATCGCGGATGTGCCCAGCAGAGGCTTGTACGATGTATTTGCCTTGCAAATACTTTGCAATGGTTTTCGCCTTGGAAGGCGACTCAACGATAATAAGATCCATTCGTTTCCCTTCTTTTAATGAATTGACTATATTTCCTCCCGCAGCCGCTAAAAATCACAGCCGAAGGGGACTAAACTTTTGTGCAGTAGGGTTTCCCCCACAGATTGTTTATACGGCAGAATAACGGTTTCCGCCGATTTTCACCACCAGCCCCTTGACCTCTAACGAGGAAAGGGTTGCGCTCAGCTTAAAGGTGGGCACACCCAAGCTTTTAGACAGCTCTGCAACGTGCATTTCCCCCCGCTGGGTCAATGCGTCCAGCAGTTTTTTCTCGCTTTCCGAAAGCACCGCAGCAGGGCGTTGTTCTGCCGCAAAGCCGTACTTTTCCAAAACGTCCTGCGCCGTTTCCGTCAGATACGCGCCCGCTCTAATCAAGGCGTTGCAGCCCTCGCCCGCCGTCACCGACGGCGCATAGGGGATCGCAAACAGCGGCTTTTTAAATTGCTTGGCGTATTTTGCGGTGATCAATGCGCCGCTCTTTTTTGCCGCGCCCAGCACCAACACGCCCTCACAAAACGCCGCAAGCAACTTGTTTCGATATTCGTACGAATACACCCGCACGGGCATATCCAAGGGGCAAGCCGACAACAACAGCCCCCGTTTTTCCACCTCAGGCAGCAGCAGGTTCTCCTTCGGCGCGCAAGCAAGACCCCCCGCCAAAAGGCAGATTGACCTTCCGCCCGCCAAGCCTCCTTTCATCGCCGCCTCGTCGCCGCCGTCCGCGCTGCCGCTGACCACAGCAAAGCAATCGCACAGCGCCTTTGCAATGCTCTCGCCCAGCTTTCTGGCGTTCTCCGCCGTCCGGCGGGAACCGACCACGGCAAACCTTCTTTGTTTTAGCAGGTCCAAATCCCCTTTAGCATACAGACAAAGCGGAGCGTCGGGCAAGGCTAGCCATTCGGCAGGATACCCCTCGCCGCCGAAAAACAGCGGGGTTATACCCTCTTTCTCCAGCCGCTTTTGCAAACAGCCAAAATACTCGCCGTCAACCAGCGTTTCCTGCATTTTCTGAAAGGTATCTTGATCGGAAAAAGCGTCTGCAAATGCAGCAAAGCCCTTCACCAACGCAACCGCGCTGCCCGCGCGCCGCAAAAGCGAATGTTTGAAGGCAGGCTCTAACAGAAAGCTGTCCAGCCAAAGCAAGGACCTTTCTTCCTTAGACCACATTCGTCAGATCCCCACCGCCGCAAGATACGCCGCCAAAACGATCTGCCAAAGCAACCCAAAAATGTTGATTGCATAAAAATACCAATGCTTGGTTTTGTGGCGAAACGCACCCATGCCGCACAGCCCGCCGATTGCGCCACCGAAAAAGCCTACCGCCAGCAGCAGCTTTTCAGGGATGCGCCACAGATTGTTCTTCGCACGCATCTTATCCGAAGCATACAGCCAAAAGTTCAACAAGCTGATCAGTATCAACACCAGCAAATACACCAAAAACGCTACCATATTATTCTATTTCGCCTCCATACGTTCTATACGAAATCGCCTCGTACAAATGTTCCGCCGTGATCTCTTCCGAAAGCTCTAAATCGGCAATCGTACGCGCCACCTTCAAAATGCGTGCGCGGGCGCGCGCCGAAAGGCGCAGGGTTTCAAACGCCTCTTTCAAAACGCCCTCGCATTCGGGGGAAAGCCTGCAATACCGCCGCATCTCCTTTTCCCCCATTTCCGCATTCGTCTTTACGTCCGTACCCTCAAACCGCGCGCGTTGTATTTTGCGGGCTTGGTCTGCCCTTGCCTTCACCGCCGCGCTGCTCTCCTCCACGGTTTCGGAAACGAGGTCGTCATATTCCACGCCGTCCACCTCCACCTGAATGTCGATACGATCCAGCAGCGGTCCGGAAATACGGGCACGGTATTGCCGAATGTCCCTCGGGCTGCAGGTGCACCGTCGCTTTGCGCTGCCGTAATTGCCACAAGGGCAAGGGTTCATGCTGGCGCACAGCATAAACGACGCGGGATAGGTGACCGTTCCGCCCGAACGGGAAATGGTGATCACCCCATCCTCCAGCGGTTGACGCAGCGCCTCTAAAGTCGAACGCTTGTATTCGGGCAGCTCGTCCAAAAACAGCACGCCGCCGTGCGCTAAACTAATTTCCCCGGGGTGCACCGATTTGTTTCCACCGCCGCAAAGGGATACGGTGGTCGCGGTGTGATGGGGAGTGCGAAAAGGCCGTACGCTGACGATCCCCTCTTCCCCTAAGACACCTGCCACCGAGTGTATTTTTGTGATTTCTAACGCCTCGTCAAACTGCATTTCAGGCAACACGGACGGAATGGCGCGCGCCAGCATCGTTTTCCCGCTGCCGGGAGGGCCGACAAACAGCAAATTGTGCCCGCCCGCCACGGCAACCTCTAAGGCGCGTTTTGCCATCGGCTGCCCCTTGACAAAGGACAAATCCTGCGCATATTTTTGCGCCGCCTGCCCCGCCGTAAACGTAGCGGTGGGCGCGCAAGCCAAGGGTTGTTCCCCTTTCAAATGCGCCACAACCTCACCAAGGTTTTTTGCTGGATAGATTTCCACCCCGCATACGTACGCCCCCTCCTGTGCATTCGCCGTGGGCAGAATAAATTTTCGATACCCCTTTTCTTTTGCAGAAATGACCAGGGGTAATACGCCCGTAATCGGACGGAGCTCGCCACTCAGCGCCAGCTCGCCCAAAAACACCGTGCCGTCCAGCTCAGCTTTCAGCTCGCCCGAGGCAGCCAAAAGGCTGATTGCAACGGGCAGATCCAGCGCCGTGCCCTCCTTTTTGACGTAGGCGGGTGCAAGGTTGACCGTAATCTTATGCGAGGGGAACGCCAAAGCGCTGTTTTTGATCGCACTTCTGACCCGTTCCTTCGATTCCTTCACCGCCGCGTCGGGCAACCCCACAATCTCGTAGGCGGGCAAGCCCTTGGAAACGTCCGTTTCCACCGTTACGGCAACTCCTTCCAAACCGTTCAAAGCATAGCTTTGTACTTTTGCAATCATATTAGCTCCTTAAAAACGTCGTCCAGATGAATACGCTTTCATATCCATGCGATACGGCAAAGCCGTAATAGACGGGCAACGACAGTGCGAAAAATACCGCAGCCACCGCCGCCGACGCGTACAAAATCACGTCCGCTATCTTTTTGCATTTTTCGCAAGCGCAGCTCTCCTGCGACATCGCCGCCAGGGGCACGAACGCCGCGAACGCCGCGGAAAATACGGTGGCGGAAAGCAACGTAGGCATCCCCTTTACCCCTGCCGCAATCATCGTAGAAGCCATCGCAGAAAGCAGAATGAAATAGATGCGGCGCAAACGCAGCTCCGCTTTATCCGCCGTCTTTTTGACAAAGCCGTACGCCACGCGAATGGTGGTGAAAAGCAGCGCCACCAAGGACAGGAACGCCAAGCCCATATTCATCGACAAGCCAAACGCCAAATACTGCGTACCCGTGTGCGCGGTATAGACGTACGTCGTCTTTAACGGGAGCAGCCAGCTAAACACGCTTGCAGTGTTTTCCACCGTATATGCCGTCAAGCCCGACGTTTTTGCGCTGTCCAACGCGTTCGTAAAAATCAAGGAAAGGAAACTCATAGAATGTGTACCGACGTTATCGTATACCAGCACCAAGGGCTTATAGCAAATCGCCCCCACCGCCAAAAAGGTAAACAGCGTCAGCACCACAAACGCCAGCCCGCCAAAGCTGAATGCCACCCGCTTTTTATAGCCGTATTCCGCTTTCACGCCTGCGATTGCTTTCTTTTGCGTTTCGTCCAGCTCCTGTCCCTCTTCCTCCTTGCCAACACCCAACTTTTCAAGAGCAAGTTTTTCCGCCTTGTAAATTCTAGCAACGCCGAACCCAAACAGCACCAAAATTGCCGCCACGGGCACGATCGAAAGGGTTTCCATTGCAATCGCCACCGCAGCAAACGCGCCAGAGAACAGCAGATTTGCCCCACTCTTCAACGGCGTTTTCGAGGAAATCCCCTTGGAAAAGAAACGATGCGTGAAATATGCCGAGCCCAAAATGGCAGCCGCCACCATCGCATAGGGCGCGCCCACGCGTCCCACCGTCAAGCCAACCCCACCCAACGCAAACAGCAGCGCGGTAAAAAAGGCGTATTTTTCGCTTTTAAACAAATCCTTGCAAAGCAGAAACAGGAACACAAGCGCTATCGCCGAGGCGATAAACGGCGCAAGCCGCAACGCAAACACAGACTGCCCGAAAATTGCCACCGATCCTGCCATGAACAGCGTGGACAAAACGCCAAAGTTGCCGTCCAAGTTATAGACAAAGCCCTGATAGCTTTTTGCGCTCAGCGTATGGATCGCCGTCATCGAAAGCCCCTCTTCCTGCGTAAAGGTGGAATACGTGTTTGCCGCCTTCACCTGCTCGACGTTAAAAGCCGCTTGCGCGTCCAGCGTCTTTGCGCGCTCTTCCTGCGTGAAATCCTTGCTGCCCGTGTACGGCGTCATCGGGATCACCTCGCCGTCCTTATCCAAGGCGACGATCTCGCAAAGCTGCAGGTTTGCGCTCGCCTTAAAATACAGATACTCAGTGCTGACGCTCTTCCCCGAAGTCACCTCTTGCCAATTATAATTCAAGCCGTTTTTACCCGCCGAGGAATAGACGTTGCTCATATAGTAGGCAGGCACAAGGTCCGTACCGCCCGACGTCGAGGGGGAGCTTTGGCTGCTGTATTCGATTTCGATGCTTACGCGATCGCCAATTTTTTCATAGATCGTGCCCACGTTGACGTATACCGAGCCAAGCTGCTTTTTGCCACCGCTGAATTTATACATCACGGTTTTCCCGCTTACGTAGGTCATCGAATCCCCCGTAGACTGCACGCTGCCCAGCGTAGCCAGCCCCGTACAGAGAAACACTGCCAGCACTGCCAAAAACGCCCAAATAAACTTGCCGATTTTTCTCATAGTATGAAAGCCTCCAAAGCGACCGCAAAGCCTACGCGTGCGCGCGCGACCTTGTAAAAGTCTGTTCCACTTTATTGTACAAAAAAACAAGGAAAAAGTAAACCGAATTTCGCTTGCTTTTCCCTTGAAATTGAAAAAAGAAAAAAAAATTTGTCGAAAGCCGAAGAAATATCCCCCCCTCTGTCATTCTGAGCGAAGTGCAACGCAGTCGAAGAATCCCCCTTCTGTCATTCTGAGCGAAGTGCAACGCAGTCGAAGAATCCCTCTTTTGTCATTCTGAGCGAAGTGCAACGCAGTCGAAGAATCCCCCTTCTGTCATTCTGAGCGAAGTACAGCGCGTCGAAGAATCCCCGTTCTGTCATTCTGAGCGAAGTACAACGCAGTCGAAGAATCC
>JAZURU010000013.1:0-7345 GCA_045606365.1 Candidatus Scatosoma sp.
CGGCGATCGATGGTAGCCCCTACAAGAAAGGTGGATGCATACAATAAAAAGGAACGTAAGCAGCCGTCTGCCTACGTTCCCTTTCTTTTTTAGTTTTTTTGCCGCACCCGCCCTTTTATTTGCATTATGATCGGTAAGCGGCGTACGCAAGATTTATCCCAGTTTTTTCAGTGCGTCTTTCGCCTCTTGATGCCCTTGCGCGGCGGCTTTTTGATACCATTTTTTTGCCTCGTAAAGGCTCTTTGCTACCCCTTCGCCCTTTGCATAGCATACGCCTAAATTATACTGCCCGTTAGCCCATCCTTGATTGGCTGATTTGCGTAACCATTTCGTTGCCTCAAAGACGTCCCTTGTGACGCCCATGCCTTTATTGTAAAAGTATCCCAGCTTATCCTCCGCCCTTGCATAACCCTGCAACGCCGATTTTCGAACCCATTTCACCGCCTCGGTATAATTCCTTTCTACGCCGACGCCTTTTTCATAGCAAACCCCCAGATTGTTTTGCGCCGTTGCATTGCCCTGCTCCGCTGCTTTTTTATACCATTTCGCCGCCTCGGCATAATTCCTTTCTACGCCTTTGCCATAGTCATAGCAAATTCCCAGATTGCATTGTGCGCTTGCATTGCCCTGCTCCGCTGCTTTTTTATACCATTTCACTGCCTCGGCTTGATTTTTTTCTACGCCGATGCCCTCTTGATAACAATAGCCCACGTTGCATTGCGCCTCTTTGTCGTCGTGCTGCGCCGCCTCCATATTCCATTCGAATGTTTTTCCCTCGTCCTTTTTTACGCCTATTCCCTTATAATAGTAGTAGCCGACACGCACCTGCGCCGCCTCATCATACATATGCGCCGCCTCTAACGCGTAAAGGAAAGCCCGTCTATGATCCCCTTTTTCTTCGTAAATGTAAGACAATGTGTACAGAACGGGGCCGCTAGTGACCGCCTTTTCTAAATACGACAACTGCATTTCTCCCGATAACGCATCGCTGATGCTCTTATCCCTATGCGTCAGCCATGCCAAGTCGTAATAGCCATAGTTCGGGTTTTTTGCAACGGCTTTTTCAAACCAAGCCTTCGCTTCCTTTAAATCGTCATTACGCAGGCATTCGTCCCCCTTTGCAAGATAGGCAAGGGGAATGATATGGTCTACCTTTAACGCTTTCTCTAAATGCTCCAGCGCCTTTTTCACGTTCTTTTTTACACCCGATTTCGTTCCGCCTATATACAACCAATATAAGTATGCGTGCGCCACAGGGCAGCCCTTGTCCGCTGCCGAACGCAGCCAGGAAAGCCCCAGCTTTTTATCCACCTTATAGCCGTAATGTCCATGGACTTTGATGTACCCGTACCACGCCATCGCAGGGGTATAGCCGCCCTCAATCAGGGTGTTAAACCTTACGAAACGATCCTGCCCGTCAATGCAGTTTCGAATCAAATACCTCACCGTCTCAAATTCGGTATACGTTTCGTCTGCGCCCTCTACGCGATAGGGCTGACGGTATTTTACCTTAATGTTTGCAGAGCTTTTTCGCGCCGCGCGGCGTTCTGCCCTTCTCTGTTTTGCGTTGCTAAAAACGCAATACTCGTCCTCCATTCTCCAAAACGCATACCAAATCAGCAATGCGGCAATCACGCCCAAAATTACGTACGAATACCAAACGTCAACAACAAAGCCCCCGCCTAATACGGTCACAAATACAAGCATCCCGATTAAAGCTGCCGCGCCAAGAAAGCTTAAAATAATCAAAACCATACGCATATTCTCCTATTTTGCCGTGCTGTTTGCCGTCTTTTTATGATTGTATCATAGGCGCAGCCCTTTGTCAAGCAATCGCCGCCGCAACAAACGAAAAAGGCGCGGTGCGCGCGCCTTTTAATCACGTTATTGCATGTCTAACCAAAAGCTTATCCTTCAAAGTAGGGTCTTGAAACAAAGGAAGATCGGGAGGGGCAAAGGTGAAAAATACAAACGCCGCCCCAAGCACCGCCAACAAAACCACCGCAATCCATTGCCACCTCCAGCGCAATTCGCTGCGTTTTAACAGCGCCCCCTCCATACCGTACGCGCTGCCTGTCGCAAGCACAAACAAAAGGATATTCCACCACGCAGGGGAAACGCCAAACGCCCCCTTTATGGTATAAAACAACGCGGGAATTAACGTCAGCCCCAGCAAAATACCCAGCAGTTTAATCCACCAAAAGCCTTTGTTATCCCTAAAAAAGCGGCTTTGAACCGCTGCAAACAGCAGCGCGGGAACAAAAAAGAGTTTCATATGCTCCCACGTCGATTCGTTCACCGCCGCAAACGGGGCAACGCCTACGTTTTTGCCCGTCCAACCGTATAAAAAATGCAGCAGCGTACCCAAAACGGCGGTAAACGCCACCCCTCCCATCTGCCAAAGCGCAATTGATCGTTTCATCTTCTTCACCTTCTTTTTTTTAATATATTCGTAAGGCGAAAAAATTATGCCGCTGTCCGCTTTGAGAAAATAAGAATAGGCGAATCGCATTGCTGCGACTCGCCTATTCTTAGTGAGAGAATATGAAAAAAGTTTTGTATAGTCTTTTGTATAGCCGTTTGACAATTTGGATTATAGCACAAAGAAAACCGTTTGTAAAGACCCTTAACCGAAATTTTTTTAATTTTTTTTGCAAACGCCGTTTTTTGTTAATTTCTAATTAACAAAGATTTCAAAAATTTTTTCGGCGACACGCAAGCCATCTGCCGCTGCAGAGGTGATACCGCCCGCATATCCCGCGCCCTCGCCACAGGGGAACAAGCCCCTTGCCGAAACCGACTGCAACTCCTCGTCACGCCCGATACGGACGGGCGAGCTGGTGCGCGTCTCCACCCCCGTCAGCACCGCGTCAGGGCAGGCAAACCCCTTTAAACGCCTATCCATATCCGCAATGGACGCCTTTAAGCTGTCGCAGACAATTTTGGGAAGAACGGCGTTCAAGTCCGCAAAGCGAGTCCCCGCCGCATACGAGGGCAATACCTCGCCAAAACGGTCGCTGACTCTGCCCTTCAAAAAATCGCCCACCGTCTGCGTAGGCGCTTGGTAATCGTTGCCACCCGCCAAAAACGCCGCGCTCTCTAACCTGCGCTGAAATTCCACCCCCGCCAAAGGATGTTCGCCGCCAAAATCGCTTTGGCGAACCTGCGCGATTAACGCTGCATTCGCATTTTTCTCGTCACGGGCAAAGTTGCTCATGCCGTTGGTGACAACGCCGCCCAACTCGCTTGCCGCGGGCATCACCACCCCGCCAGGGCACATACAAAAGGTGAACGCAGACCGTTCGTGCGCGTGCGATACCAGCTTATAATCGGCGGCAGGCAATTTTGCGTACGCCTTTCCGTACTGCGCCAGCCCAATCGAGACTTGCAAATGCTCGATACGCACCCCCACCGCGAACTCCTTTTGCTGCATTTCCACCCCTCGGGATAGCAGCATTTCAAAGGTATCCCTGGCGCTATGCCCAATTGCAAGCACCAGCGCGGCGGGTTCCATGCACTCCTCCGTCCTGCTTTTTAAATCGTACAGCACCGCCTTTACCAGCTTGCCGTCCTGGATGCAAACGTCCTTTAACAGGGTGTCAAAGCGTACCTGCCCCCCACTTTTTTGCAAATGCTCCCGCATGTTGCGTACGACGTTTTTCAAATTGTCGCTGCCGATATGCGGCTTTTGCAGCCACAGAATTTCCTGCGGAGCGCCAAAGCGGACAAACGTTTCCAAAACGTCACGGTTGTACGGGCTATGCGTCTGTGTATTCAGCTTTCCGTCTGAAAACGTACCCGCGCCCCCCTCGCCGAATTGTACGTTGCCGTTCACGTCTAAAACACGCTCTTTACAAAAGCGGTCGATTTTACGGGCGCGCTCCTCCACGCAAGGGCCTCGTTCGATAACGATCGTCGGAATCCCCCTTTCCAACAGCCTCAGCGCGCAGAACAGCCCCGCAGGGCCGCTGCCCACAATGAGCACAGGCTTTTCAGGTAATTTATGCTTTTCTATCCGTTCCAACGGCGGTTTTTTAGGGGGAGTTTCCTCTGCAAATTCCACCGTGTAAATGTAATGCAAGTTCCCCTTATCCCGCGCGTCCAACGATTTCTTTTTAATAGCAAAATAGCCGGGCGCTTTGCCCAGCTGTTTCTGCGCGAGCCGAACAAGCTCGCTCTCATTCCGATCGATCGGCAGCTTGATGCCCGAAAGCGTCCTTACGTTCATACCTGCCCCCCATTTTTCTTTGCGATTGCCTCCACGCAAACCATTGCAGAGGTGTACGCCCATTGCAGATTAAATCCGCCGCATTCGCCGTCGACGTCCAAAATCTCGCCCGCGAAATACAGCCCCTCGCTGTTGCGGCTTTGCAGAGTTTCATCCACCTCGGCAAGCGGTACGCCGCCCTTGGTCACCTGCGCGTAATCAAAGCCCAGCGAACCGACAACGGGCAGAACAAAGCGCTTGATCCCGTCCACAACCGCCGTTAACCCGCCGTCGCCATAGCGTTTCATCACCGCGCGGCCGACTTGGTTATTCAAGATCCCGCAAAGCAGTTCGCTTTTTGGAAGGTCGGGAAAGCTCTTTTGCTTTTCAGCAAGCATCGCAAGCAGCTTTTCCTTTTCCACCCTAGGCAAAAGGTCGACAGATAGGCTGACCTTTCCACCGTCCAGCTTGTCCGCAACAAAAGAAGAAATGCGGAACACCGCGTCCCCCGAAACGCCGTAATCGGTAAAGATGACGTCCCCCGACAAAGCGTGCGTAGGCTTTCCGTCTACCAGCGCCGTCAGCGCCGCGTCCGCCACGCGAATCCCCTTTAAGGTCTTTGTATATTTCGTGTCCGTTTTCAGCTGTACCAAAGCGGGATACAGCGCCGTAATCGTGTGTGAAAAAGCCTTTGCCAACGCATACCCGTTGCCGTCCGTACCAAAATTCTTCGCCGCCTTGCCGCCCGTACACAGCACCACGTTTAAGGCAGAATAGGTCTGCAAGCCCTCTTGGGTGCTTGCCGTAATCTCGTACACGCCCCCTACTTTTCGCAACGATTGCACGTATGCGCCCGTACGCACCTCAACCCCGCGCGCTGCGATTGCATACCGCAAAAGATCGGTGATTGCCGAGGCTTGCCTACCCGTGGGATAATACCTGCCCCGTTCGTCCGCAAGGAACAAGCCGCCCAGCCCCTCTAAAAAGGAGAGCATTTCCCTCCGCCCGTAGCGCATAAGATACCCTTGTATCTGTTTTTCCTGCGTCTTATCCCCACGCACGGAAAAATACGCCGCCTCGCCTACGCGCGCGTTCGTAATATTGCCCTGACCGTTGCCCGTGGAAGAGAGTTTCTTCCCCAGCCGTTCACCACGCTCTAATAAGAGCACCTTGCCATGTTCCATTGAGGCGTTCGCCGCAAAAAAAAGCCCCGCCGCGCCGCCGCCTATAATCACCGTCGAATAGTTTTTCATACCTTCATTGTACCCTATTTATTGTGAAATGTCAATTTTTTTGAAAAAAATTGCCTATATTTTTTCCCTTTTTCTATCTTGACATTTTGCAAAATTTATATTAAAATAGTATAGAACAAAAAAAGGAGCGCGTCATGTTTTTTCAAGAGATTGTAAAATATTTGAAAGCAAACCCCCTTCAGCTTGCCATCATCGGCGGCTGCGCCGTGGTCTTACTTGCCATTATCATCGCTTTGATTGCGGTAGGCGTAAATGCAAAGAAACGGAAAAAAGCGGCTGCTCTCAGCGCGGAAACCGCCGTTTCCGAAACCTCCCAGCCGGCTGAGGTCACGCCGACCAAGCCCGTCGACGCGGCAACCCCTGCCACGGTAGAGGAATCGCCTAAGGCAACTGCGCCCGCAGCGGAAACACCTGCGGCAACTGCGCCCGCAGCGAACGAACCCGCCAAGGAAACGGCTAAGGCGACAAAGCCTATTGCGCCCTCCGCCAAGGAAACGGCTGCCGAGAAAAAAGCAGCGGATACCAAGCCCGCTACGCCAAAAAAAGCAACGACGACCAACGCGGCAAAATCGGCGCTGGCTGCTACCAAAAAGATGGGCGAAGTCCCTGCGGCAAAAGAGCCGCAACCGACGGCAGCCTTTAAGCAAACGGCTAAGACAGAAAAGCCTGTCACAACCTCCGCCAAGGAAAAGGCAACCGAGAAAAAACCAGAAAAAACGAAGCCTGCTACGCCTAAATACACGGGAAAATGGGTGATTTGCAAGCTGGTGCTGACAGACGGCAACGACAAGCCCGTGGAGGCAAATTACTTCTTCGAGCTGCGCGCCTCGAACGGCGAACTGCTGCTCGCCAGCGAGGAATACAGCAGCCACGCAGGCGCATTGAAAGGGATTCAAACGCACAAGGATAACGTCGAAAAGGGAAATTTCCGTATCACGCTTTCCAAGAAAGGGGATTACATATTCAAGCTGCTCACCGCCAAAAACACTCTGCTTTGCACGGGCGCGAACTATAAGAGCTTAGAACGCTGCGAAAGCGCGATCGCCTCTACAAAGCGTTTCGCCGCCACCGCCGTTTTGCAGGAGGAAATGGAAGAGCTGCACATCAAGCTGCCCGAAGATGACGAGCCCGTTCAACCGGATATCCCTGACAACGGCTACACTGGAAAATGGATCATCAGCACCACTGGCAACGAGGAAGTGGGGATTTTGTATTACTTCGAGCTGTTTGCCTCCAACGGCGAAAAGCTGCTGACCAGCGAGGAATACACCACCTACGAGGGCGCGGTAAACGCGGTAGCCACCCACAAGGCAAACATTGCCAAAGGCAATTTCCGTATCTCGATCACCAAGCGCGGCGATTATCTTTTCAAGCTGCTTGGCGGCAACGGACAACTGCTCTGCCTCGGCGAACATTACAAGACCCGCAGCCGCTGCGAAAGCGCGGTGGAATCGGTAAAACGTTTTTCGCAGACCGCCCCCGTATACAAATACGGCGAAATACAAGGCTAATACGAAAACGCCCACCCAATTACAAACAAAAACAGCGATTACCCTTTTTTCGGTATCGCTGTTTTTTCTTACTGCTTTGAAAAGCTATCCTTATTCGACGATGCGGATTCTAACGTCCCCCGTGCCTGTCTTAATCTCGCATTTGCCGCCCGTCGTGCCGTGCGGAACGCTTACGTGTCCCGTGCCCGTCGTCACGGAAAAGACTTTTGCCGAACGCAGCGTGCCGTTTACGTCCCCCGTGCCTGTTTTGATATACAGCTCGGCGGCGTCACAGCTTTCCAAGGTCACGTCCCCCGTGCCCCTCTCAATGAGAAGCTTGCCGCTTGCCAGCAAATCCTTTATGACGACGTCCCCCAAGTCGGATCGTAGCCATG
>JAZURU010000014.1:0-5468 GCA_045606365.1 Candidatus Scatosoma sp.
TTCCGTTCGTATACGTCCCCTTCCTTGGGGGCAAAATAATACAGTTTTCCGCCGTTTTTAAATTTAATAACTACTACTTTTACCATACTGTTTCCTTATTGTTTTATAGATTATAGGTTCGTGAATTGAAAGCTGCAAGTATGCAATTCACGAAATCAAAGATTTCAATTCACTTTTAATATTCTCGCCATGCACAACTCGATACACTGCGCAAAGTTGGCATTGAACGTGATCTCTTTTTCCACCGCGGACAGCCTTTCCTGCGCCGAAAGCAGGGCGGCATAATCCAAACGTTCCGCCACAGCTTTGATTCGCTGTTTTTCTGGCTGCAACAAAAGCTGGCTTTCCCCGTCTAGCTTCAAAAACGCCGCGTCACGGAAGATTAGCCGCAGCAGGGCAATCAGCTCTTTTTTATTCTTGGTTTCGCCCGCCTTTTTTGCCGCGACCGGCAAACGGTGCAGTTCGGCGCAGCAAAGCTCGAACGCGTCGGAAAGCAACGTCTTATAATACCCTTCCTTTAAGAGGCTTTCCGCCGTGCCAACGCTGCCGCAAGAGAGCGCCGCCACCAACCCAAGTTCCTCTTTGTTTTCGCTGTTTTTAGCATTTCGTTGCAGACATGCCCCCACTTCTTCAATGGAAAAAGGGAATATTTCCAGCCGCTGTGTACGGGATAAAACGGTGGGTAAAACGGGATAAACCGTGCGTGCCGACAGCAAAAACAGCACCCCTTCGTGCGGTTCTTCCAAGATCTTTAACAGCTTGTTTTGCGCGCTGGGCAACGCCTCGTCAATGCGGTCGATGAGGATCACCTTTTGTTCCCCCTCGACGGCGTGAATAAAACATTCCTCTACGATGCGTTCACAATCTTCCACGTTCAGGCGTTTATCGTTTTTGGGATAAGCTAAGCAATCGGCGTACTTGTCCCCATCGATGAGGCGCGCAATCCGCTGCTTTGTAGAATCATAGTGTTCGCCGTATTCGTTTTCCTCTGCAAAAAACGCCGCCTTTGCCAGCTCTTTTAACGCCGTTTTCGTGTGCGCAGGATCGTCGTATACCAAAAGATAGGCGTGCGAAAGCTTTCCCTCGTCCCGCTGCGATATAAAACGGGAATACGCGGTGGTGCTTCGTATCAGATCTTTCACAGCCTTCTCTCCTTTGCGTTTTTTTAATAAACACTTTTCACATTATAGCATATTCTTCGCTTTTTTTCAAGCGGTTGAGGGAATATTTTTACAGTTATTTCTTTCCGAAACGCTTGCCTTTCCATAGGAAAGGTGTTATAATAGATTTGTATGCAATCAATATTGCAAAAGATATTTTTTATCTAATGAAGGAGAAAGCGATGAACGAACAATTAAAGATGGAAGAATTCAGCCTGATGGATATATTAAAAATCCTTTGGTCGAAGATTAAACTTCTCATTCTTGTTTTGATTTGCGGTGGCTTGCTTGGCGGCGTTTTTGGATTGGTGACGACGTATAACGTCAATTATTGGGGAACGAGCATGGAATTTTACGTCAACCCCGAACGTCCCGAGGCGGAAGAGGGTGAAAACGTCGGCAGCGGCGGCTCTACCTACGGCGTATACGGCGCGTACGGCAGACACGTTATGGATAACATCGTAAAGCTGCTCAATTCCGAAAGCTTTGCAGAAAAACTGATTTTGGGCGGCGCGGACCTTCCGCAAAAGGACTACTGGGTAAATCCGAACAGCGAACAGGAAATGGCATTAAACCTGAACGCAAAAATCGACGGAGCAAAGATTTTGATCGATGACGCAAGGGGAAAGCAAGCCGCTTTGGACGGTTTTGTAAAAGCGAAAAACGAAGCCTCTTTGGTTTTGACCGAAGCTACGGCAACCCTCAATAAAGAATGGTTGGCCCCTCTTCGCAACGGAGACGTAAGCAGCGCGATTTTCAACGAAAGAGAATATATACTCCAACAGCTGGAAACGAAATATCCCTCGCTTGCCGCAGCGTATCAGGCTAAGCTTACCGCAGAGGCTTCTTTAGACGCGCAGAACGAGCAGGTAAAGCTGGCAAAAGCCTCTTATAACGAGGCAAAGAAGGCGGCTGAAGACAAAACAGACCTCACCCTCACTGCATGGAGAAAGACGGCGAAATACCGCGCTCTTTTGCAAAAGATCCGCAATTCCGTCGTGTTCTCTTATATACAGGAAGAGGAAGAATTAGAGGACGCAGTCAACCTTGCCCGCAGCTTTATTTACGTGGATATTTCCGTGCTGGGTGATCAAAACCGTGAATTTGCAGACGATTTGATGCAGCGTGTTCAATCGGAGTTGCCTAAATTCGTATGCGAAAAGATGATTATTCCCGACGGGTATTCGGGCACGAGCTGCAACGAAATCACAACCATGAGTGAAATTGACCTTACAAACAAGGGCTTTACAACCACGGAATCCATCAAATACGCCTTGCTGTTTGGCGCAGCGGCGCTGGTGGTGGCTTGCGTTATCGTCATCATCATAGACCGTTCGGATAAGCGTGTGCGCGATTACGAGCTGGTAGCCCGTCAACTCAACGTTCCTTTGCTTGGCGTTGTGCCTTCGATTGACGACGAGAAGATTGCAGCTTGGAACGAAACAAGAAAACAGGGTAAGGGTGAGTGATTATGGGAATTTTTGAAAAGATAAAAATGCGTCGCCGTGAAAAGGACGCAAAAAAACATAAGAGCAGCAGAAGGGAATACCTTTTAAACGATACTACCCCTTTCGACGTTACGGAAGCTTTCCGTAATTTAAAGGCGTCCCTTTCCGTTTCTATGCCTGCAAAGCAGGGCGGCGCGACGGTGACGATCACCTCTTCTTTCCCCGAGGACGGTAAAACAACGGTGACCGCAAACCTTGCCTTAATGTTCGCTATGTCGGACGCAAAGGTCGTTTTGGTCGACGCTGATATCCGCAAGGGCAGAATTGCAAAGTATTTTAAACGTAAATCTTCGCCCGGCCTTAGCGACTATCTTTCGGGTTTGGTTTCCTTGGACGAAGTATTGCATCATTCGCACGTTAACGACAATCTGTTTTTCATCTCTTGCGGAACGCACTCCCCGAAGCCGTACGAGCTTTTGGAAAGTGAGAAAATGTCCGCGCTTTTAGAAGAGCTGAGAACCAAGTTTGATTACATTGTCATCGACACCCCGCCCGTATTGTTGGTTTCAGACGCGCTGGCGGTTGCCCCGAAAACGGACGGAACGGTGCTGGTTTGCAGACACAACCTTTCCTACGTTTCGGATATGCAGCGTTCGCTTTCTACGCTGGAATTTGCAAAAGCCAACGTTTTGGGAATCGTTGTAAACGATTACAAAGCGCCGCAGGGTAAAATTTACGGCAGTTATCGTGGATATTATAATTATTCGAAATATTCCTACGGCTACGGATATTCCTACGGCTCTACCGATCCCGAACAAGAGAACGAGGCGGACGTAGAAAATAAGGAAGAAACGGAAGAATAATCCTTTTTTCACGACAATAAAAAACAAAAGCGCCTCGTATTACCGAGGCGTTTTTACGTCGGACCTTTTCCTTTTTATAAAAAAGGTGTGGTTTTGTTTAAAATATTTTCGTTTTAGGTTATAATCAGGATATGGAAAAAGTAAAAGAATTTCAAAAAATTAGGGAGCTTTCTGCTCCGCTGATTCCCCTTCGGGGAAAGATTGCGTTTCCCAACGTTTCCATCACCTTTGAGGCAGGCAGAGAACGCACGCTTAAGGCTGTGGAACGGGCGTCGGAAAACGCAGACCGTCTGCTGTTTATCGTTTCGCAAAAGGATAGCAGAAAGGACGAGATTGAAAAAGACGACCTTTATAAGGTCGGCGTAGTGGCGCGCGTGCGCCAGATCACCAAACTCCCTGGGGGCACGATTCGGGTGCATACCGAGGGGCTTTACCGCGCGCAGATGTCTGATTTTTATCAGGACGGCGATTGCCTTTGGGCGCACACCGTAGAGCTGCAGACAAAGCAGGGCGACGAGGTTTTGACCGAGGCATATTTCCGCACGGCAAAAGCTTTGGTTTCCGACGTTTTGGGAACGGACGGTAAAATTCAAAAGGAGCTTATGCAAAAAGCTGACCTTTCCACCGATCCCGACGAATACGTCAATATTCTGCTTTCGTCCATGCGCGTTCGCAGCGAGGTTAAACAGAAAATCTTAGAGGAAACCCGCGTTTTAGAGCGTTTAAAGCTGTTTGAGAAGTGCTTAAACGACGAGCTCGAAATTTCGAAAATCGAGAAAAAAATTGCTGGTTCCGTGCGCCAGAGTATCGATAAAAATCAAAAGGAATATTTCCTGCGCGAACAGCTGAAAGCAATTCACGAGGAATTGGGGGATACGGGCAAGGAAGAGGAAGAATACAAGCAAAAGCTGTTGCAAAAACAGCTGCCCCCTGAGGTGGAGGAAAAGTGCTTAAAAGAGGTTTCTCGTCTTAGCCGTATTCAGCCCTCTGCCCCCGAATACACCATTATCACGACCTATTTAGACCAAATTTTGGCGTTGCCTTGGACGGAAGAAACCAAGGACACAGAAAAGCTTGCCGATTGCGTAAAGGTGCTGGAAAGCGACCATTACGGCTTGGAAGAGATCAAAGAGCGTATCACCGAATATTTGGCGGTGTTAAAACTGACGGGAAATATGAAAGCGCCGATTTTGTGCCTTGTTGGCCCCCCTGGGGTGGGTAAAACCAGCATTGCTAGTTCAGTTGCACGCGCTTTAAACCGTAAATTCGTACGTATGAGCCTTGGCGGCGTTAAAGACGAGGCGGAAATCCGCGGCCACAGAAAAACGTATGTCGGCGCAATTCCGGGCAGAATTTTGTACGCAATGCAAAATGCAGGCTCGATCAATCCCGTGTTTTTGTTGGACGAGATTGATAAGATTTCCTCGGATATGCGTGGGGATCCCGCGTCCGCGCTGTTAGAGGTGCTCGATCCCGAACAAAATCCCACCTTCCGTGACCGCTATTTGGAGGTGCCTTACGACCTTTCTAAGGTGTTGTTTATCACCACGGCAAACTCGCTGGAAACGATTCCTAAGCCCCTTTTAGATCGAATGGAAGTCATTCGTCTTTCGGGATATACCTTACAGGAAAAAGCAGAGATTGCAAAGCATTATCTAATCCCTAAACAGCTGAAAGCCAACGGCATCACGGACAAGCTGGTTTCCTTTACAGACGAGGGATTGAGAACGCTGATCGAGGGGTATACTTTAGAGGCGGGTGTTAGAACGTTGGAAAGAACGATCGGCTCGGTTTGTCGCAAGATCGCGGTCAAATACGCCGATCATAAAAAAATGCGTTCGGTTTCGATTACGAAAAAGAAGGTAATCGAGCTGTTGGGCGCACCCAAGTACGTATTAAACGAGGAAAATCGCCAGCCTGAGGTAGGCGCGGTGACGGGGCTGGCTTGGACGGCGTACGGCGGTACAACGCTGACGGTAGAGGCGATGAAAGTGCCC
>JAZURU010000015.1:0-1793 GCA_045606365.1 Candidatus Scatosoma sp.
GCCTATTTTTTACCCGCTTTATGATTATTTTCTGTCGATCGCCTCCGCAACCGCATAATAGATGGGTATGGTAATAAAAATCACCAAGTCGGAGGCCAAGCGGTCTTAGGACAATACACCAGTTCAACTCCTTGGCTCACAGAACGACATGGCTACGATCCGACTTGCCTATTTTTTACCCGCTTTATGATTATTTTCTGTCGATCGCCTCCGCAACCGCATAATAGATGGGTATGGTAATAAAAATCACCCAATACGGATGCCACAGCCCCCATTGCATGCCCAAAAACAAATACACGAACGCCACAAACACAGGATACGCAAAGGGATCCAACCGCTTTTTGCGGATACATTCAATAACGCTGTAATAAAGAGGAATGGTCAAAAACAGCGTCCACGCCACCGCCCAGCCGTCCCATAAAAAACCCCACAGCAAAAAGGCAATGGTCGTTATGATAGGATAGGGAAGAGCGTACAGCGCGCGCAAAATCTTTCGCTTTTTATCCGCGGGCTGCCCGTCCTCACTATAATACGCCTCCTTTTCCGCCTCCTCGCGCTCATCCTCGTCGTCCTCGTCAATGACCTCGATCGGCTGCGCCAGCGCATAGCCGTCTGCAACCGCCGCCGCTTGTCCGTCGTCATCCACAGCGTTGCCCACCAACTCGTCCAAAGATACGCCGTACAGCCGTGCAATCGTGATCAGATTATCGGTATCGGGCAGCGATTCCCCACATTCCCATTTCGACACCGCCTGCCTGGAAACGTTCAGCTTTTCTGCCAGCTCTTCCTGCGAATAGCCCGCTTTTTTGCGGAGCTCGTACAGCTTACCACCCAACCGTTCGCCGTTTGTCATATTTCGTCCTCCTTGCCGCGGTATACATTCTTTCAACCGCATTTTTATTATATGGCAATCCGCCCACAATTTCCACCGATTTCACCTTGCAGTTTCGCAACTATCGGTTGCAAAAGCGGATTTTCGCCCCAAAAAGCGTTGTAATCGGCTATTTGATGCGTGCCACCACGCCCCAAGGCGGGGTCACGTCCTCATTGTTAATAATCCACATCACGGGGATCTGCGTCGCCTCTTTTTCGTCAGGGAAAGGCGCATAGCCGTCCGTCAAAATGATGATGCAGGCAGGGGGTTCCTCCTCCATGTGCCGTTTTACGTAATCGAAGATGATGTCAAAGCGTGTGCCGCCACCGCCAACGGGGGTAATCACCTTAAACTCCTCCTCGTCGGAAAAGGGCTGCGGCGCGGAAACCGCTGCGTCGAAAAAGCCTAAATACCCCTTTAACACCCCGCCGAATTGATCGATTGCGCCCTTGACCTCGGAATACGCCGCCGTTAGCATCTGCCTTGTCATCGAGCCCGACGTATCAATCATGAACAGAATATTGCGTACCGTTTCTTCCTTTTCGTTAAAATCGGGCAGATAAAAATCCCCGCTGTCAAACCGCCGATCGGGCGGTGAAAAGGAATAGTCGCAAACGTCCTCCTGTATGAACGCCTGCAACAGCGTGCGCCAATCCGTCTGCGGATTTTTCAAAGCCTCGATCTGCCGTTCTACCCCTGCAGGGACCGAGCCGCAGCCACGATTTGCCGCAGCCACCGCCGCATCTAATATCCGCTTTTCCCAAAGGTCACGTTCGATGGGGTCAATTTCTCGCTTGCCCCACTTTTCGTGATCGTCAAAGCTTTCGTTTGAACAGCCGCCCTTATGCCATTTCGAGGGTTGAATCGAGCCCTGCCCCCCACCTTTGCCGTTTTGTGAACCGTTTTGCGAACCGTTTTG
>JAZURU010000016.1:0-2678 GCA_045606365.1 Candidatus Scatosoma sp.
CGAATAGCTCGAATCGTGCTCCTCGTCGATGATAATGACGCCTAAGTCTTCCATTGGCGCAAAGATTGCGCTACGCGCGCCGATGGCAATTTTTGCCTCGCCCGTCCGCAAGCGCCACCACTCGTCAAAGCGTTCGCCCGCGGAAAGCCCGCTGTGCAAAATGGCGGCGTTCTTCCCAAACCTTGCGCGCAGCTGCGCCAGCATTTGCGGGGTCAGCGAAATTTCAGGCACGAGGAAAATCGAGCTCTTCCCTTTTTTTAAGCATTCGGCAATCAAGGTCAAATAAATCTCCGTCTTGCCGCTGCCCGTCACGCCGTGGATCAGCTGCACCGTTCTTTCGTCCGTTTTAATCGTTTGCACCGCGTTTTCCTGCGCCGCCGTCAGCCTGCGTATCGGGGCTTCGCCCTCCACCGTCCTATACGGATCGCGCTGCACCTGCTCGGCAGTCACGGCGATGTAGCCCTTCTTTTCCAAAGCCGCCACGCTGCCGGGAAATTGCTTGTTTAAAAGGGCGCACTCCGTCTTGCCGTTTGCCGCCAAATACTGCGCCGCCGCCAGCTGGTTCTTCGCCGTTTTCGCAAAGCGCATTTCCTCAACGGGAAGCGTCGCCTCGGCATACCGCTTATACAGTTCACGCACCTTGCCCGTGCGCATCTCCGCAGGCAAAAACAGCCGCAAAGACAGCGCCAGAGGTACGGCGTAGCGGCGTGCGATCCGTTGCGCCAAATCGACACATTCCGCCGTCAGCGCAGGCAGCTCATCCTCCGTCGGCTTGATTTTTTTCAGTTTGGCAGCGTCGTAATCCGTTTGCTCTTTTACGCGTACGACAAAGCCCGTCAACATTCTAGGGCCAAAGGGCGCAAGAACGCGCGCGCCGACCTTGGTTGTGTCGTCGCAAAGATAATCGAACACTCGGTCCGTTTCACCCGAAGTAATATCCACAATCACTTCCGCAATCATCGTTTCGCCCCCTTTTGATTTTTCCGCATACAGCAAGAAAAGCCGACTGCCTTTGCGGCAATCGGCGATTTCTATTTAGTCTTTTGCGATTACCACTTTCCCTTCCGCAATGTCTACGCAAGCAGAGGAAAGCTCCTTAGGTCTTGCGCTGCCATCATGCAGCCCAAGATTTTTTTCCGCCTCCAAGATTTGGCGGGCGCGCTTAGACGCCACCGCGCACAGCGCGTAGCGGCTGATGGGATCTTCTTCCGTCCCAAGCTTTCTGATCAATTCGTCTACCGAAGGTTCGTTTACCATATTTTCATTCTCCTTATTTGGGTTATTATTTTCGTTATTTATTTTTTTCTTTGTCTATTAAATCACTCAGCTCCTGCAAAGCCGTTTCAAAATCGTCGTTGACGATCGTATAATCGTATTCGGGCAATTTCGACAGCTCGAATTCCATTCTTGCCAAGCGTTTTTCAATCGCCTCGGGCGTTTCGGAATTTCTGCCCGTCAAGCGGCGCACCAGCTCTTCCCTAGAGGGGGGCATAATAAACACCAAAATTAGCTCTGGATATTCCTTTTTTGCATTCAAGCCGCCCACGACGTCGATTTCCATGATCACCGACTTTTCTTGCAGCGTGTTTTTCACAAACGAGCGAGGGGTGCCGTAGCGGCCACTCATGTGGTCGTCGTATTCCAAGAAATCCCCCTCTTGTATACGGCGGTCAAATTCTTCCTCGGAAAGGAAGAAATAATGCTTGCCGTCCACCTCGCCTGCGCGCGGCGCGCGCGTCGTGCAGGAAACCGATTCCACCACGTCGCTTCTTCTTGTGATCAGTTCTTTTACCAGAGTGCCTTTGCCAACCCCCGAAGGGCCGGACACCACCAACAATACGTTTTTCATTCGTTCGCCTGCCCCCGAATTATTATTCTACGTTCTGTACCTGTTCGCGGATCTTTTCGATCTCGTTTTTCAGCGCCAAGCCTGCCCGCGTGATTTCCACGTCGTTGCTTTTGGAGCAAGTGGTGTTCGCCTCGCGGTTAAATTCCTGCACGAGGAAATCCAGCTTTCTGCCCACGATCCCCTCTTTGCAAATTTCCCGAAACTGCGAAATATGCGAACGCAAACGAGTCAGCTCCTCGTCGATATTGCTCTTGTCCACAAAGATCGCCACCTCGGTAAGCAGCCTCCCCTCGTCGGGGTTGACCTCGGCAAGGTAGTCCTTGACCTTCGCCGTCAGCTTTTCCTGATACTCCTCGCGAATCTTCGGCGCGCGAAGCGCGATTTGCTCCACCGTACTTTCGATCAGCGCAACCCTTGCCAGCATATCCTCTTCCAGCTTTTTCCCCTCTACCGCGCGCATCGCGTTCAGGTTATCCAACGCCAAGCCCACCGCCGTGGTCAGCGCGGTGATCAATTCTTCGTCCGCAGCCGCCGCCTCGTCCTGTTTCAACACGTCGGGATAGCGCAGCAGCATGGACAGCGTCAGGTCGTTTTCAAGATCGGGAAACGCCTTTTCCAGATCTTTCGCCGCCGCAACGTATCCGCCCGCCACCGAAAGATCCACGGTAAACGCCGTTGCCTTTTCCCGCTTGTCTTTCAAGGAAACGTACAAATCCGCATGGCCTCTGGTCAGCTTTTCACGCACCAGCTTCCGAATGACGTCCTCGTACGCCGTAAAAATACGTGGCACTTTCACGTTGAAGTCGGATCGTAGCCATGTCGTTCTGTG
>JAZURU010000017.1:0-1854 GCA_045606365.1 Candidatus Scatosoma sp.
CCTTGCTGACCTTGTTCAAGCGTTCCAGCTTGTTTGCGTTCATATACGCCGAGGAAAATTCCGAGGAAAACGCCACAATTCTTTTCACACCCAACTCCACCGCTTTTTGCACGATGAACTCGTTTTTATCGGCATTTTTTAAATACCCGAACACCAGAGCCACGTCCACTGCCGCCTCTTTGTCACCTGCCGATTGCCCGATGACGTTTAGCAGCATCTGCTTTTTCCCCACCTCAGCAATCACCGCGGTGTATTCCATACCGCTGTTATCCAAAAGGATTACCTCGTCGCCCACGCCCAGCCTAAGCACGTTTTTTGCGTGCTCAAACTCCTCGCCGCAAAGGGTGACCAGCTCCTCTATTTTTTCTATAAAAAATCGTTTCAACGCAGACATGCCTATCCCTAATCCTTCTTATGCATTAACACTAAGGCGAACCATTCTCCCTTGCGTTTTTCTTTGACGATCTCCATACCCACCGCCGCATACGCGTCCTTGACCATCTGCAAACGGCTTTCAATGATTCCGCTTAAAATCAGCACGCCGTCCTTTTTTAAATTCTTCGGAATCGAGGGAGCAAGCATCACCAAAATCTCCCCTGTGATATTCGCCATCATGACGTCGCCTTGAATATCGGCGTCATCCAAAAGGTTGCTGTGCGCCACCACCGTTTTTTCCGCCGTGCCGTTCAGCGCGCTGTTATGGGTCGCGGAAACCACCGCCACCTCGTCAATGTCCGTCAGGTACGCCTTCTTTGCACCCAGCTTGATTGCCGAAATCCCCAAAATACCGCTGCCGCAGCCCACGTCGATGCAAACGGAGTCCTCTTTCACGTACTCCTGCATCAGCTCAACTACGGAAGAAGTGGTTTCATGCTCGCCCGTGCCAAACGCCATATTGCTATCCAAAAGCACAATCAACTCCCCTTCGGCAGGGGTGTAATCAATCCATTCAGGCACGACCACGATACGCCCTAAATGTATGGGGCGGAAGTGTTTTTTCCAAACGTCGATCCAATCGTCGCCGTCCACCTCGCGTTTGGTATCCTCCAACGTGCCAAACGGCAACGCGCCGCCACAATTTTCCTTTGCCACGGCAATGTCGTTTAAAATCGAGCGAATAACCTCTGCCGCCGTATCCGCCTCCACGTAGCATTTCACCAAGACGTCCAAGGGCTTTCCCTCGGTTAAATCGTCGTCCATGTAATCCCAATACATCGTATCCTTGTTTTGTTGCAATGCGATGATATCGTTCCTATCGCAAATCGTCACACCAAAATCGGTGTACCCCCACATAATATCGGCAAGAATCTCGCTCGCCTCCGTCGTCGTATGCACCGTCAATTCTACGTATTTCATAATTTCACCTCTTTAAGACTGAAAGGTTCAAGTGTCATCAGCTCATAGGTTATTATAACACATTTTACGGCATTTTTCAACCGTTTGCACCGCCTTGTTAACGACGCTTACGCTTTTTGAAGATGATAAAAATCACCGCGCCTGCCACAACGACCGCAGCAACGCAGCAGAAGACAAAGATACGTTTGAACGGCGAATATCTACCGTTTCCAGCAAAGCCGCCGTTTTGATTGCCCGACTCAGCGCCCGATTGGCTACCTTGGCTGCCACCCGAATCCTCAGGCGTGGTCGGCTGCTGCTGCGCCAAGCTTTCGCCGCACACGTCGCAGATCTCGTCGCCAAGCAAATCGACGTGCCCGTCGTACAATTTCACCTGCGCTAATTCGACAACAACGTCCTCTGCCAAGGTCAAGTCCGTTTCCTCGCCACCCAAGAGAATTTTCACCGAATCCTTATCAAAGGTATACGTCGTAGCCGTATTCGGCGTGAACGTATAGG
>JAZURU010000018.1:0-3784 GCA_045606365.1 Candidatus Scatosoma sp.
CTTGGGGAAAGAGGGGTATTCCATCATCAGCCAAGGCAAGGTGGAACAGATCATGAACCGCCGCCCTGCGGAAAGAAGAGAAATCTTTGAAGAGGCAGCGGGGCTGATGAACAACAAAAAGCGTAAGGAAGAGATCGAAAACAAGATTGCGGGCGCAGCGAACGACCTTGCCATTTATCGCCAGCGTTTGGACGAGGTGGAACGTCGCTTAGGGCCTTTGGCAAAACAAGCCGAGGGCGCAAAGCAATACCAAGAATACGCGGCGATGCTGAAAGATAACGAGATCAACATGTACATATACCGTATGGAAAATTCCGAAAACGAAACGGCAAAGTACAGAAAGGAGATCGCGGCAATTTCAGATAAGATTATCGACCTTTCGGCAGAGATCGAACGCACCAACCGCCTTTTGGAGGAGGGGAGAGTGAAAATCGCACGTGCAGACGATGAGATTGCAGAGCTGCACGATCAGCACGTGGCGCTTTCCGTCGGCAACGAAAGAAAGGACGGCGAATTGAAGCTGGTGCGCGAAAAAATCAGCGCCTACCGTTCGCAGATCGAGGCAGCGGGGATTTTCTTGGAGGGTGGCAAGGTTCGCGTCGGCGAGATCGGGGACGAGCTTGCGCGCGGCGAACGGGAAAAGAAAGCGGCGATCGAACGTATTTCGCATATCGAAACGGAAACGGACGTTTTGCGTAGCTCGATCACTTCGCTGGAAAGCAAGATTGCGGTATTTGAACGCCTTTCCGAGGAACAGCACAAGAGTCAGCTTTCCTCTGCAGAAGAAATTTCAGAGCTGAAAAAGAACCAAGGCGCGTTAGATTCGCAGCTGGCGGCGACCCGTGAAAGAATTGCGGACGTTGAGGCGGCTTTGACGAAAAACCGCACCCGCAAAGAGGATCTGTCGGACGAGCTTTCCACCGTTAAAAAAGACTTGAAAAAGCTGATGGAGCTGGTCGGCGGCGGGGTCACTAAGCTGGAAGAGCAGGTGGAGGAATCCCGCGAGCTGCAAACGGATATCAACAATTTCAACCAGGAGCTGTTCAACGCCAAGGCGCAGCTTGCCGCTTTGGAGGAAAAGCTGGAGGGCTTTATTGCGGCGAAGAACCGCTTTGAAGGGTATCGCGATTCGGTCAGACGCTTGCTGCTGATTGCAAAGACGAACCCGGAAATCGGCAAACGCATCTGCGGTACGGTGGCGGACGTCATCAAGACCGAACAGAAATACGAATCGGCAATCGTCACCGCGCTGGGCGGCGCGATGGAAAACATCGTCGTGCCCAAGATGGACGACGGTAGATACCTCATCGAATATCTGTCCAGAACGGGGGGCGGCAGGGCGACTTTCTTCCCTGTCGAGAGTATGAAACCCCGCAACAACACCCGAGAAATCGAACGCGCTTTGGACGAACGCGGCGTGGTGGGCTTGGCGACCGAGCTGGTGAAATTCGACGATTATTATTACAACGTCGTGTTCAACCTTTTGGGTTGCACGCTGGTATGCGACACAATCGCCAGCGCAACGGCGATCGGCAGAAAATACGGCAACGCCTTTAAGATTGTCACCTTGGACGGCAACCAAATTTTAACCAGCGGCGCGATGAGTGGCGGCAGCCAGGAACGTAGAAATTCTTCCTTGCTTTCACACGAAAGAAACATTCAAACCTGCAAGGAAGAGATTGCCAGAAAACAGCGGTATATCGACAAGATTACGTCGACCTTGCGCGACCATGAAAAGGCAAAGCAACAGCTGGACCAAGAGGTGGAGGATCTTCGCGCAAAATACCAAAATGCCAACACGGAAATTGCGTCCTTGACGCAGCGGGAAAGCTCCCTGTTGCGTTCGCTTGCCGAGGTGGAGGCAGACGTGGAAATTTACAGCGGCACGCTGGAGGATTTCAAAACCAAGCTGGCGCAGCTGGAAAGTCAGGCGGCAAATTCTTCGCAAAGCGAAGAGGAGCTGCAAGCGCTTAGACAAAGCGCCGAGGAAATGCTCTCTTCGCAGAAGAACCAATGCGAGGCGTACAAGGCAGAACGCGATGAAAAGAGCAAAAAACTGCACGAATTAGAGCTCGAGCTTGCCAGCTTAAACGCAAGCTTGAAAAAGTTTGCGGAAGATTACGAACGCTTGAACCTTGAAAAAGAGGACCTTTTAAAGCGCATCGTCGATACCTCCAAAGAAAAGCTTGCCGCGGAAGAGATGCTCAAGGGCTTGGAATCGGAGGCGGAAACCAAAGAGCTGACCGAAGAGGAAAAGGCGGCGGTGCAGGCGATTGTCGAACGCTTAGAGGCGCTCGGCAAAGAAAAGGAAAGCGTCAACGCACAGATTTTAGAGCTGGAGGAAAAGAAGGAAAAGGCGCAGGAGGAATTGACGGCGCTCACCGAAAAGCGGCATGAAAACGAAATGTCCGTCAGCTTGGTGCGTTCGCGTTTGGAAGGACTTCGCGACCATATTCTGGAAGAGTACGGCTTGGATTACGAAGGGTGCTTGCCGTACAAGAAAGAGGGCTTTAAGGTGACGGAGGCGAACAACACCATCTCCGCGCTGAAAAGAAAGATCACCTCGCTTGGCGCGATCAACCACAACGCGGTGGAAGAATACGCCGCGGAAAAGGAACGCTACGATGAAATGACCATGCAGCGCGACGACGTCGTGAAAGCGATGGAGGATCTGGACAAGATCCTGCAAGACGTACGCGCAGAGATGCTCCGGGTCTTCAACGAAAGCTTCCAACGCATCAACGAGAACTTCCAGCTGACCTTCAAGCAGCTGTTCGGCGGCGGTAAAGCGGAATTGCAGCTGGATTACAGCTTGGACGAAGATCCGCTGAACGCGGGCGTTGAAATCGTGGCTTGCCCCCCTGGCAAAAAGCTGTCGAAGATCAGCTTGCTTTCGGGTGGGGAACGCGCGCTGACGGCGATTGCCATTCTGTTCGCAATCTTGAAATCCAACCCGATGCCGTTCTGTATCTTGGACGAGATCGAGGCTGCGTTGGACGATGCAAACGTCGATCGTTTTGCGTCCTATTTGAAACGTTTTGCGGCGGATACGCAGTTCATCGTCATCACGCACAGAAAGCCGACGATGAATCAGGCGGACACTCTCTTTGGCGTGACGATGCAAGAAAAGGGCGTATCCAAGATTATTTCCGTCAAGCTGGCGGAGGTAGAAAGCATGGGCGCGGGCACAGTGGAATAACGCCGCAGCGCCAAAATAACGGTATAGTAAAACGACCTGCCCGCCCATTTTAGGTGGGCAGGTACGGATTGAAAGGGTTTTATGGGTATTTTTGATAAATTTTTCAGCGCTTTAAAAAAGACGAAGGAAGGCTTTGGTGCAAAGCTGAGAATGCTGTTTGCAAAAAACAAGCTGGGCGACGCGTTTTACGAGGACCTTGAAGAGCTTCTGATCGAATCGGATGTTTCCGTTTCGACGGCGGAAGAGGTGGTACAGCGGGTGAAAAAACGCGCGATCGCGGAAAAATTAAAGGACGGCGACTACGTCGTATCCCTGCTGCGCGACGTGCTGGTGGACATCTTGGAAGAGAGCGAGGTGGAACAACCCGCATATCCTTGCGTCATCATGCTGGTGGGCGTCAACGGCGTGGGGAAGACGACGACGGTGGGCAAGCTGGCGCACTACTATTTAAAGCAGGGAAAAAGCGTGACCGTGGCTGCGGCGGATACTTTTCGTGCGGCGGCAAGCGAGCAGCTTTCCATCTGGGCGGATCGTGCAAAAGTGCGTATCGTCCGTCACGAGGAGGGCAGCGACCCTGCGGCGGTG
>JAZURU010000019.1:0-4461 GCA_045606365.1 Candidatus Scatosoma sp.
ACACAAACATGACCTGACAGTCTTCACGCAACTCATCGGGTCTTTCGTATAAATAGAATTCATAATCTTTACCCGCAAAAAAACTTAAAACATACCCCGTTTTCTGATAGCTAATAGGGATTCTTGCCGAAAATGTATATTGTTTTTCAATGCCGTATTGCAATTTCATAGAAGTTTTCGAGCTTGGGGATAAGTCGTATACTACCCCCGACTCCATATGCAACAACTCCATATTAACTAAATCAATTTCTCTATCGGTCGTAGCAGTGTTTGTAAATAAGAATGTTATCCTCAAATCTCTATTTTCCGATGTAGACGACACCCAACTTTCACTACATGAAATTTTTATAGAAAGCCCATCAACCAACCTTTCGCCATCATCAAGATAAATGGCACAAATATCAGTTTGCGGTTTATTCGTTTCATCATTGTTTTGATTCACTCCACAAGCCGAGCAAACAAGTAATATTAAGCAACTTATTATAATTCCAACAGCTTTAAAAATTTTTTTCATTTTTCGATTACCCATTTGATTATTGCCCTAAAATTTCCGCAAACTCGGCTTCGCCGATGATGCGAATCCCCAGCTTTTTCGCCTTTTCCAGCTTACTGCCCGCGTCCGCGCCCGCAACGACGAGGGTGGTCGTCTTTGTCACCGAGCCTTGGCACACGCCGCCCCGCGCCTCGATCAGCTTTTGTGCCTCGCTGCGCTTATAGGCTTCCAGCGTGCCCGTCAAAACGACGTTTTCGCCTGCAAACACACCCGTCTTTTCCAACCCTTCTTCCCAGACGGGAACAACCCCCTGCGCCGCCAAAGCGGCAAGCTCGGCACGGTTTTTTTCGTCCGCAAAATATTCCACGATGTTCTTTGCGGTGATCTCGCCGACGTTTTCCAAGGCAACGAGCTGCTCCACCGTCGCGTTTTGCAGCCCATCCATGCCCGCAAACCGCTTTGCCAAATCCCTTGCGGCTACCTTGCCGATGCCGTCGATGCCAATGGCGAAGATAAACGCGTCCAGCTGCGGGGTCTTGCTCTTTTCAATCGCCCCCAGCAGGTTGTTCACCTTTTTATCCTTAAAGCCCTCCAGCTGAGAAAAATCTTCCGCTTTTAAACGGTATAAATCGGAAAATTCCCGTATCTTTCCCCTTTCGATCAGCAGCTTTGCGGTGCTTTCGGAAAAGCCGTCGATGTCCATCGCGTTCTTGGACGCAAAGTGGGCAAATTTCGCCGTCATGCGCGGCAAACAAGCCTCGTTCGAACAGAACAAATGCGCCCCATTTTCATACACCGCCGACCCGCAAAACGGGCAAACGGTGGGGACGGGTACGGTTTGGCTGTTTTCGTAATGCTCGGTCGCCCCCAAAATTTCGGGAATGACCTCGTTCGAGCGGCGCACCAGCACACGAGAGCCGATTTTCACGTCCTTTCTAACGATGTCGCCGTAATTGTTCAAAGTCGCCTTAGAAACGGTTGCCCCGCCCAGCTCGACGGGGTCAAGCAGCGCAAGCGGCGTCAGCTTGCCCGTGCGCCCCACCTGCCAAACGACGTCCTTTAAAATGGTGGTGACCTCCTCCGCCTCAAACTTATACGCCATTGCCCAGCGAGGGAATTTGTCCGTAAAGCCCATTTCCTCGCGCACGGCGGGGTCGTTGACCTTGATCACCGCGCCGTCCGTCAAAACGTCCAGCGTCTTTCTTTCCTGCTCGATTCCCTTGACCGCCTCCAAGGTTTCCTCCGCCGTCTGACAAAGGCGGAAATAGGGAAATACCTTAAAGCCCTGCTCAATCAAAAAAGCGTGTGCGTCGCTTTGCGAAAGGGGTTCGCCCTCGCTGCGATAATTGACGTCGTAAAAATAGATTTCGGGCTTTCTTTTTTCGGTGATTTTCGGGTCGAGGTTGCGTATCGCGCCCGCCACCGCGTTGCGCGCGTTTTTCAGCGGCTCTTCCGCCGTGCGGTTGTACGCCTCCAACACGGACAGCCGAATGATTGCCTCGCCGTGTACCTCCAAGCTCCCTTTATACGGAATTGCCAGCGGAAAGGATTTAATCGTCAACACCTGCGCCGTCACGTCCTCACCCTCAACGCCGTTTCCCCTCGTTGCCGCGCGGACGAATTTTCCGCCCTCGTACGTCAGGCATACGGTCAGCCCGTCAAACTTGTATTCCACGCTGCAAGCCGCCTCGCCGCCTGCCACCTTTCCCGCCTTTTCCAAAAAGCTTTTCAGCCCCTCCTCGGTGGTGCTTTTATCCAAGGAATACAGCTTGTGTCTGTGCCGATACTTTTCAAAGCCCTTGATCGGCTCGCCGCCGACCCTGCGGGTGGGGGAATCGGGGTACACCTCCCCGCTTGCCTCCTCCAAGGCGCGCAGCTCGTCGTACAAAGCGTCGTATTCCTTATCCGAAACGGTGGGCTTGTCCAGCACGTAATATTCGTGCGCGTAGCGATTTAAAAGATCGGTTAGTTCTCTTTGTCTATTCATCATATCCTCTTAACCAAAGCAATGGTTATTTTACGATTTCCAAAGGCGCAAGCGCTGCCGACAGCTGCTTGATCCCCAACCCCACGAACGCAATATCCAAAATCATTCCGCCGCCGCTGCCACGCACGCCCACGATCGTTCCCTGCCCAAATTTGGGATGGGTGACCGCCACGCCCACAGCAAATCCCGAAAGGTCCTTTTGGGGCGCCGTCTTAGGTCTACCCCCCGCGCCATAGGATGAACGCGCAGCTCCCGAGCCGCTGGCAGAACGTTCTGTCCCGCCCACCCTCTGCGTTGCCGCAGATACGCTTTTTCGCGAGAACGAGTAGCTTTGATTTCCGTACGAAACGTAGTTATCCTCGTCGCTTTCCGCGCCGTGGCTGCCATAGCCTCCGTAGCCGGAAGAGCCGTAGCCTCCCCTGCCATAGCCCTGCGCTCCATAGCCGCCATACCCCGAAGAGCCGTAGCCAGAGGATCCATACCCCCTACCGTAGGATGAACCGTAAGCCGAAGACCCATAGCCGCCCTCGTCCATAAAGCTGCGCTTGGGTTCTGCCGTCGGTAATTCGACGACGGTAGAAAGCTCTTTTAAGAACCGCGAACGCATAGATGCCTCACGTTTTCCGTATAAGTATCGGCTTTTCGAACGGGTCAAATACAGCCGTTCCTTGGCGCGCGTGATGGCAACGTACATCAGCCTGCGTTCCTCTTCCATGTCCTCATTGCTGCCCACCGAACGGGAAACGGGCATAATGTTTTCCTCTAAGCCCACGATGAACACGCACTTAAACTCCAAGCCCTTTACGGCGTGCACCGTCGCCAGAGTGACGTACTCGCCGTCGTCCATTTCGTCGGTGTCCGAAGAGAGGGTCACCTGCTGCAAATAATCGGTCAGCGTTGCGTCGGGGTTCAGCTTGCAATATTCGTCCACCGAGCTGATAAATTCCTCGATGTTCGCCAGTTTGTTGATGCTTTCGTCGCTGTTGTCCGAATACGCCTCGCGCATACCCGTGTCTGCAACGATCAGTTTCACCAGCTCGTTCACGGCAAGGCTTTGGCTTTCGATAATCCATTTTTTGATCAGCTCGAAAAAAGCCTCTAACTTTGCCCGCGTACCCGCATTAAAGCCCATCTGGTCAAGGTCGATAATCGCGTCGTACACCGACAGCTCTTCCCGCGCCGCATACGCCTGCAATTTATCCACCGTCGTCTGCCCGATGCCCCGCTTGGGGAAGTTGATAATCCGCACGATCGCCTCACCATCCAAGGGGTTGTGGATCACGCGAAGATAGGCAAGCAGGTCCTTGATTTCCTTTCTTTCGAAGAACTTAAAGCCCCCGAATACCTTAAACGGAATGCCGTCTGCGGTAAATTCCTGCTCGAAAGATCGGGTCAGCGCGTTCAAGCGCATCAGCACCGCGAAATCGGAAAACTTGTAGCCCTTACGCATCAAGCCGGCAATCGAATGGGCAACGAAACGCGCCTCGTCCGATTCCTGCTCCCCCTCGTAGACCTTAGTCTTTTCCCCTTCGGGGTTTTCCGTCCACAGCACCTTTTTTTTGCGCCTACCGTTGTTTTTAATTACCTCGTTGGCAAGGGTCAAAATTTCCTTGGTGGAACGGTAGTTCCTTTCCAACTTAAAAATCTTCGCCCCGGGAAAATCCTTTTCAAAGTGCAAAATGTTTTCCAGCTTTGCCCCCCGCCAGCCGTAGATCGACTGGTCGTCGTCGCCCACGACGAACAGGTTTTTGTGCGCGGAAGACAGCATGCGTACGATGTCGTATTGTACGCCGTTGGTGTCCTGAAACTCATCCACCAAAACGTAGCGGAACTTGCTGCTAAGATAATCCCGCACCTCGGCATCCGTGGCAAGCAGACGTCTGGTTTCGCTGAGTAGATCGTCAAAATCCAGCGAGTTGTTTTCCTTCAAATGCGCCTGGTATCTTCGATACACCGATACAATTTTTTCAATTTCGGGTTC
>JAZURU010000020.1:0-2054 GCA_045606365.1 Candidatus Scatosoma sp.
AAACTTGCCTTCCCCTTGAGGGGAAGGTGTCAACGAAGTTGACGAATGAGGTGGAAAAATAAAGGAAAAGAGAATAACCAAGCGAGTGGTAAATGGTAAGAGTGTGCAAAAACGCAACACCTCATCCGAGTGGCTTCACCACCCACCTTCCCCTCAAGGGGAAGGCAAGCAAGAAACCCGTTTCCGGGAAGCAAGTAATACTATGCGTGGCTGGCAGGGCAATAAAAAGCGCATTTATGCGCCGCCTGCAATATTAGGGCTATGCCCGAAACTGAAATCCCCCCGTTTTCACGGGGGGATAATTATTCTAAAAAGGCAAGACTACCCAGAAAAGGATAAAAAAATACATGGTTTTATGACCAAAAATATGCTATTCTATAATAGCGTTAGTCTATGTTATAATGTTTCATATGATGCGGTAAGTTTTTCCTCAGGAATAAGGTGTATGATCAAAAATTAAGATTTGAAAAGCTGAAAACGCGTTGTAAATTAGTTTTTGGGAACCCTATGTTAATGGATGATAGTGACATACAAATGGGTATATGCTACAATATATAATAGAATTTATGATTATAAATAATGATGGACGCGCGCGTTATCGCATAAAAAAGGCAGAAAGGAGAAAAGGATGAAAAGTTGGACGAAAAGGGTGGCAGTTATCTTTGCGGCGTTTGGGTTGCTGTTGACGGGCTGTGTGCCCGCGCATACGCATACCTTCGACATTCAATCGACGGACGAACAATATTTAAAATTGGCAGCGACCTGTCAAAGCCCCGCATTGTTCTATTACAGCTGCGAATGTGGCGTAGCGGGGGAAGAAACGTTTACAAAGGGTGCAAAAACCGCGCATAAATTTACCGAAGAGGTAGCGGAAGAAAAATATTTGAAGACGGCGGCGACCTGTCAAAGCGGCGCGGTATATTATAAATCCTGTTCGGTGTGCGGCAAAGCGGGGAACTATCTGCATACCTTTGCGACGGAAGAGCTCGGTGACCATGCTTATACGGAAGAAGTGCCTGATTTTACCTACGTAAAAGAGGAGGCAACCATGCAATCGTCTGCGGTATTCTACAAGACGTGCGTTTGCGGATTGGTTGGGGAAGATACTTTTACGTGGGGAAACCCTCTGCGGGAATACACCGCGGAAGAAAAGACGGCGTACATGCCTACTTCGCTGACGCTTTCTTTGCACGAACCTGAAAATTCGATCTACGGCTTTACCTATAATACGCAGGAAAGACCGCTGCGCCCCGTTTTGCAGTACTCGAAAGGGGAAACACTGACGGACGATTGTGAAGAAGTGGCGGCAAGCGTAAAATCGGCAACCTCGTACACCAAGGAAATGGTGGAGTTTACTTACTACATCGTCAAGCTGGAAGTGGAGTTAGACCCTTCTACAACCTATACGTACCGTGTGTACGACAAGTACGTAGATATCGGCACGGAAACGGTGACCATGGAAACGAAGGATCCAAAGGCAACCGCGTTCTCGTTCGCTCACGTCAGCGATTCGCAGGTCGATCCAACCGCTTACGCGGATTCGGGGGCATACTTTAATGCGACGTTGGCGCAGATTGTAGGGAAGAACGATTTTATCGTACATTCTGGTGACGTTGTGCAGCATTCCAAATACGAATATGAGTGGGAGCAGATGCTGAACAGAAACTTTCAGTATCTGTCCAAGATCCCCGTAATGGCGATTTCGGGCAACCATGAAAACGAATATAACCCCCACGGGTACAGCGAAACCTTTAAACATTTCCACAACAAAATTCCTACGCAGGATTCCACCGTACAAGGGTATTTTTACAGCTTTACGTATGGCAACGCGAAATTCATCATGCTCAACACCAACAAGGCGGGCGTCACAAAATTGGAAACCGAGCAGTACAATTGGCTGGTTGAAGAGCTGAAAAACAACACGGCAACGTGGACGATAGTGGTAATGCATAACCCGATGTACTCCATCGGGAAATACGGTTCTGACCCCAGCAGAAACTCGATTTGTCTTGCGCTGCGCGCGCAGCTGGGCGGGCTGTTTGCTCAGTATGGGG
>JAZURU010000021.1:0-14316 GCA_045606365.1 Candidatus Scatosoma sp.
GGTACGATGAAAGAAAACTTTTTAGTTGATTTATCAAAACAATTTGCCGTTGATATCGTTAATCTTTGCACCGAAATTAAAGAAAATCGCAAAAGCAATGTACTGTTAAATCAAGTATTGCGGAGCGGCACAAGTATTGGAGCGAACATTCACGAAGCTAACTATGCGGCAAGTAAGGCGGATTTTATCAATAAGTTTCAAATCGCCCTGAAAGAATGCTACGAAACGGACTATTGGCTCAGTTTGTTCAAGGATACACATATGATAACAGAGGACGAATATAAGGATATGTTCGCAAAATGCAGTAAAATACGCAAATTGCTCATTGCCTCCATCACTACTGCAAAGGAGAACAGCAAGTAGCCATGATTAATATTTTACTTGAGGGATATGATATCGCCGCACCATATTTCTATGAAACAATAAAAAAAATACATTAAATCAACACATAAGGTTGCCATCCTCGCATTTTCTTTTCGGGATAGCCATGTACTTACAAACGAAAACAAAATGACCGATAAACTTGAATTTTGGCGCACATCTTTATTGCAGAAAAAGGGTGATAATAATGAAATTATTATTTATGATAGGTAATGCCGCCGTCGGTAAAATGACTGTTGGGCAGGAACTTATGAAGCTTACGGGATTGAGGTTGTTTCACAATCATATGACCATCGAACCCGTAATAGAAATCTTTGGTCAATATAATGGAAAAGCAATTAACAGACTTCGTCAGGTGGTTTTTGAGGAATTTGCGAAGTCAGATTGCTATGGAATGATTTTTACATATATGTGGGCTTTCGACCAACAAGCAGATTGGGATTATATTGAATATGTGAAGAGCATTTTTGAACCCTATAATACAGAGTTTTACTATGTGGAACTTGTTGCTCCCCGTGAAATTAGATTAGAACGAAATGTTACCGAAAACCGTTTGCAGAATAAAGCATCAAAAAGGGACATTGAATTGTCGAACCAAAGACTTATCAACGATGATACCAAATATCGCCTTGAAAGTTTTGATGGTGAAATTCCGTTTGATAACTATATAAAAATTGATAATTCAAAACTTCCGCCCGATGTGGTTGCCAAAATGATTCAAGAAAAGTTTAATTTATAAAGGAGAATACACTTTTTTCTTTTTGGGCGATTGCGCGTACGTGGTGGGAATTGAGGGTGGGAGCCGTTTTGCGGGAGTAAAACGCTGTGCGTTGCGCAATTTAGCGGGCGTGGGCTCTTGACAAAAGGCTTGGCGGTGTGCTATAATAAATAAAATCTGTTTTGGGGGTGCATTATGAACGTTAATGCGATTATCAATCATTGCTTGGATCTGTCTTTTTACAGATTGCAGGACTTTGCAGGCGAAAACTACAAGAAAGTGTACGCGCACATTCAAAAAACAAACGGCGGCGAAAAGGCAAATACCGTGTTGATCGGTACGATCTTTACCTGCGTTGCCTCGAATGGTAAATTTTCCGATAGAGAGTGGGATTTCATTTCTTCCTTTGTCGGCGGGTATACTTACGATGAGGCTTTCTCGGTTGCGGGTGAATTTTATAACGACGAGGCGCTCGATACCGTGAAGGGACTTGCCAATTTATTCCCGTATGACGTAAGGGAAGCGTTTGTTTCGATGTGTATTGCGGTGCTTGCCGTAGACGGCAGAGTGGACGGCGCGGAAGTGGATTTCTTGCGTACTATACTGTAAGAATGCGAAAAAAGAAAGAACTCGGTTTTTACCGAGTTCTTTTTTGTTATGTGCGGAATATATTTTATGATCATTCGCGGAAAAGCTTGCGGTAATCGCCTGATTTCGTAGGGGGTGACTAAGCAAGGGAAACGTCATTCTGAGCAAGGCGAAGAATCCCCAAAAAAGGAATCAAAGAGATTCTTCATTCGCGTTCGCTGCATTCAGAATGACAGAGGGATGCTTAGAATAACCATCGTGCAATAGTATGGGTCTATTGTGTGCATACCTTAGAAGCAACCATTTTCGATATAAAGCCATTCGATATAAAGCCATCGGGGAAGAATGTAAGAACGATAGAGCAACAAAAAGCTTTCTTTTATCGCTTTTCGCCTTGGATCATTTCGGCATATGCGTCCGTTTTGGAAAGCTCGGTTTCCTCAAAAACGATGGGCAGATTCGCTTTGCGCTTATAAGCCGACCATTTTTCATACAGCTTGTAGGTAGCCCTATAAAATTCCTTGCAGGGAATCAGCTCTCGCTGTTGTATCTGCGCGTTGTTTACAATCAGAAAAAATCGATAGCTTAACACGTCGTCGATGCGGCGCAGAGAAATCGTTCCAGAATTGACCAGTGAAGCCAACGATTCTGTCCATTCTAAATAGCCAACGATATCTTGATAATACTTTTCCGTATCAATACGGTACTCTGGGTTGACCCGCGCTTTTTCCAATTCGTTCATCAGATCTTTGCATTGATAGGTGTCGTAAAAATGCGTACTATAATTGATTAAGAAAGACGCCTCGTTCAACTCTTTATCACGGTTAAATTGAAAAAATAAAGCTGCTGCGCCGATAACGGCGGTGGCAACTGTGATTACGGTTGCCACCTTGGAAAGAGTTTCGTCCCCAATAAATATGGCGACGGTGGCACCTGCAATCAATAAGACACTAATAAAGGTGATTAACCAATTTTTTGGACGCATAAAATTCTCCTCTTTTGTATTTTTCAGCGGCAATCCAAAGGATTAAAAGCCGCATTCTTCCTGAAATTCTCTAAGGGCGGCAACGTAGAGCATCTTGTCTTTCGGGAATGCAAGCCCGTGCCCTGCGCCCTCGATTTTCACCAGCTTTTTTGGGGTGGGGCATACCGCGTATACGTCCTCACTCATTGAACAAGGAACGAAGTCGTCCGTGTCACCGTGCAGCAGCACAATAGGGGTCCTGCTTGCTTGCACTGCCTCAATGGGGGAGGTTTCTTCCAAATCAAAGCCTCCGAAGATTTTTCCGCCTAAACGTATAAATGGGTATACCATGTCTGCGGGTAAATGCATTTCCCGCACAACCTTTTTAATGATTGCTTTTGGGGAAGAGTACCCGCAATCCGCCATCACGCAAACGACGTTTTCGGGCAAGCATTCACCCGATGCCATCATCACGGTTGCCGCCCCCATCGACACGCCTCCAATGATCAGCTTTTTTTCGTTCCCGAATTTTTGTATGGCAAAGTCGATCCACGCAAGGCAGTCCTTTCGTTCTAAGATCCCGAAGGTAATGACGTGCCCGTCTGAATCACCGCTGGCGCGTTGGTCGATAAGGAGCGCACTTCTGCCTAGCGTAAAGCAGCGTTCCACCGCGCCTGAAAGATCCCGTTCGGCGCAGCCTTTATAGCCGTGAAAAAGCAGCTCGACAGGGGCGTCGGGGGAATATTCGTAATACTTGCCGCGCAGGGTCAAGCCGTCGAATGAGGTGATGGAAACGTCCTCGTGTGGGCGGGTACGCAGATCGCGCATCCATGCCAGCATTTCTTCGTGATACGGTTGATAAATTTTTCCGGGTGGAAAACGAAATTCCTCAGCCCCCAAAGGTTTGCGCGCGGGGGAATAAAAGACCTTAAAAAAACACAGCAGAGCAATCAGCAGCACCAAGAGAATGATTCCTGCCAAGATCCCTAAAATTAAAAAAACAATTTCATACCAAAACATTCTCTCACCTGCTACCGCCAAACGTTTTTTTGTCGGCGTGTTTGTATAAATTATAACACTTTCTGCCTCCTTTTGCAATAGGCGAAAGAAAAAATCCTTGCAAGAAGCGGAAAAATGTGGTATACTTAACACAAAGAAAGGGAGGAAGAGCTATGCGCGGCTGGTTGGTGGTCAACGGTTTTTTGCATTCGAATAAGTTTTCTGAGTTGTACGCCTTTTTGCAAAACGCAGCAAAAGCCGAGGGGATCGAGCTTGCCGTTAAGACGTCCACACAGCTGTTTTCCGTCGTGGATGAGGGGATGTTTTCCGAGGGCGAAAAGCCCGATTTTGCGTTGTTTTGGGATAAGGATTATACGCTGGCGCGGCGGCTGGAGCAAGCGGGAATTCCCCTGTTTAACAGCGCCGAGGCGGTGCGGATCTGCGACGATAAAACCTTGACGGCGGTGGCGCTTTCGGGAAAGGTAAAAATGCCGAAAACCATGATTGCCCCCAAGACCTTTGAGGGGGTGGGATACGTGGATACCGCCTTTTTAGAGGTAGCGGCAAAGACGCTGGGCTTTCCCATGGTTGTGAAAGAGGCGTTCGGCTCGTTTGGAAAGCAGGTATATCTCGTTCGTGATTTTGCCGAGCTGCAAAAGCGGGTGGACGGCATGGGCTACAAGCCCTTTTTGTTGCAGGAATGGATTGCGAGCAGCGCAGGGCGCGACGTACGCGTGAACGTGGTAGGGGAAGAGGTTTTTTGCGCGATGCTGCGGGAAAATCCTGCGGACTTTCGTTCCAACGTCACGGGCGGCGGCGTAGGGGTAGCGTATACGCCTACAAAGGCGCAGGCGGCGCTGGCAATTAAGGCGTGTAAGGTGCTTGGCTTAGATTTTGCGGGCGTTGACGTGCTGTTCGGGGAAAACGACCAGCCGATTTTATGCGAGGTCAATTCTAACCCCCATTTTAAAAGCACCCTTGCCGCCACGGGTAAGGATATGAGCGTGGCGATTTTGCGCCATATTAAGAGGAAATTATCGTGAAAACGGGTTGGCTGATTTACGACGAAGAGGGCGCGGGACGAAACGAATGGTTTATTGCCGAATCTTTGCGCGCGGCAAAAGCCGAGGGGCTGCAGCTGCGGCTGTATATCTATGATGGCAGCTTGCCTGAAAAGCCCTACCCTGATTTTGCTTTGGTGCGGGTGATTGCTCCCAAGCTTAGCGCGCATTTGGCGGGGGCAGGTACGAGGCTATTCAATAATTTTGCGGTTTCTGCGGTTGCTAACGACAAGTGGTTGACCTACCAAGCGGCGGCGGGTATGGGCATTCCCGTGATGCCGACGGAGCATGCGCCCTTGGCGATGAAAAACTCTCCGTTTGGGTATCCCGTGGTGGTGAAAAGTAGAGATGGACACGGCGGCGCGCAGGTACATAAGCTTTCTACAAAAAAGGAATATGTCACATTCGTTCATCGGCAGGACCCTGCGGGGTATATTGTTCAAAAATTCTGTTCGGAGGCGGGCACAGATATGCGTGTATACCTCTTAGGCGGACAAATTTTAGCGGGTGTTTTAAGAACTTCAAATACCGATTTTCGCAGCAATTTTTCCTTGGGTGGCAAGGTGGAGCGCGTGGACGTACCCGAGGAGATTGTATCGCTGGTCGAGGCGTTGCAGGAAAAATTCGCCTTTGATTTTGTCGGCGTGGATTTTATCCGCGACGGGGGGCGGTGGGTGCTGAATGAGATCGAGGACGTTGTCGGTAGCCGTATGCTATATAAGACGACCGACTTAGACGTGGCGAGCTTATATATAAAACACGTGGCAAAAAGTGTCAAGGCGGCGCAAGGATAATACGCGCCGTTTTTACTTTTTTGGGCATACGCTTTTATTTTTTAGAAAATTCCAATAAAAGAGAGAAACTTTACGTTTAATAGGTGTAGGGTGATAACAAATGAACAAATTTCGGTTAGACAATGAAATGCGTCTGGTGGTGCAAGGCGACGACCGAGCGTTTGAACGATTGTACGAAGGAATGAAACGAGGGGTGTTTGCGTTTGCGTATACCTACCTTGGGAATGCGGCGGACGCAGAGGACGTTGTGCAAGAAACCTTTTTGCAGGTCAAACGCAGGGCGGATAGCTATCGTCTTGGCAGCGACGTTCGGGCTTGGGTATTCCAGATCGCGAAGAACCAAAGCTTAGACGCGTTGCGGCGGCGAAAACGCTACGGCGAGCTTTCCATAGAGGCTTGCGTGGACGTCGGCAAGGAGCAGGCGTTTCCGATGCTGGACGAGATGACCGCCTGCTTAACGGACGAGGAAAAGGAAATCGTGCTGTTGCATGCCGTATGGGATTATAAGCATCGAGAGATTGCAAAAATGCTGGCGTTGCCCTTGGGGACAGTCACCTGGAAATACAACGAAGCAATGAAAAAACTGAGAAAACAGGAAAGGGAGGGAAACGTATGAAAAGACGTGAGTTTATCAAAGATCTTAACGCCGAGTTGAATACTGCGGAGCTTCCTTTGTCGGAAAAAGTAAAAGCAGAACCGATTAAAAAAGCAGAAACGAGTGGGGCAGGTACGCGTTTAACGAATATTTTTGGAAAAAAGGCTTGGTATGCAATCGGTGCGGCTGCGCTGGCTGCGTCCGTGGCGGCGGTGTGCGTAATCGGCGCTTTGTTCCCCCCGACGGCGGATACGGGGCTTTCCCCCTCGTGTATGTATCTTTCCGTCAACCCTTCCGTGGTTACCCTAATCAACGAGGAAGGAAAGGTGGAAAAGGTGGTCAGCTTGAACGAGGATGGTGACGCGCTGTTGGCAGATCTTTCGTTTGTAGGCGGGCTGCAGGGGCTGACAGCGCAGGAGGCGGCGAAAAAGCTTGCCGAGCGCGCGGCTCGAATGGGCTATATCGATCTTCGCGCGGACGGAACGAATGGATACAATCAGGTTTCCGTGCGTTTTGAGGGGGAAAAGGCTGCCGATGAGGCGCTGGTGCAATCGGTGCGCGCCGGCTTGACGGAAATGTTTATGCAAAAGGGCGTGCTGGTGTACGTGGATGCGCAAAGCGTGATTGCAGATGGCTTTTTAGGGTTGTATAACGAATTGCTTTCCGCCCCCGTCACCCATTTAAAGGCGGGTGCAGGGCAGGACGCGCAAGCGGCGGTGTTTGCTTTGATGGAGGACCTTTTGACGGACGCCTTGCGGGATTCGTTGGTAAAATTTGATCTGTATCAGGCGATCTACGAAACGAATGAGGAACTTGAACGTCGTACGGGAACGTACCTTGGCGACCTACTTTTAAACAAGGGAAACGGATATTGGACGTTGACGGATAAGGACCGCGAAATCGATGGCGTTTTGGGCTTGGAAGCGGACATGGTGGCGTTGCTTGAACAGATGTATTACGAATCTGGCGTGGATTATCGGCGGCTTACCACCATTTTTGCGGACTCGATAACAGAGCAGCTTTTCGATGCGGCGTATTTGTTCAGCTACGAGCAAGCAGACAATGCGGCTTTTCTTCGCTACTATGCGGAAAACGAGCTGGTCATCGAGGACGTGACGGCAGAATTTTTCTTCAAATGGAGCGCGTTTGTGACGGTGCACGGGCACAGCCAAGAGGTGGTGGAACTATTCGGGATGGTATTCGACGGGGCTAAGAATTGGTCGGAAGAAAAAGCGGACGAATATGTTATGCAGGCGGAAGCTTTGCTGTCGGGCTGGTCAAAAAAGCTGTACGAGGAGCACTCGGCTGCCTATGACGCGCAACGCAAGGCGATCACGCAGCAGGCGTATGAAGAATTTTTAGAAAAAATCGAAAAAAATCAAAAAAATCGCCAATAAAAGGATGAATTTCCCCGTTTAATAGATGAAAGATGGGTGAAAAACCCGTCAAAATAAAGGAGAAAAAGTATGAAATATTCGGTTAAAAAGACGGTATCGCTGACGTTGTGCGGCGTATTGGCGGCAGGGTTTTGCGCGGGTTTGACCGCTTGCAATCCCCCTGCGGAAGAAGCAAAGGCGGAATCCATGGTTTCCATTGACGTCAATCCCTCGGTGTCGCTGGTGCTGGACGGCGAAAACAAGGTGATTTCCGTTATCGCGGAAAACGAGGACGCGCAGGTGATGCTCTATAATGAAAACTTCGAGGGGCTGACTGCGGAAGCGGCAACGCAAAGGATTGCCGACCTTGCGGTGGAGCTGGGATACTTAAACGAAGAAAATCGCGGTGTGTCCATCACGGCGCAGGGTAAAATCAACCAAGCCGACGTAGAAGCGGCGGTGAAGAGCGCTTTTGAAAGCGCGGTAGAGGCAGAGGGAAAGAATTTTTCCGTCAATATTACGACCGAGGGCTTGTTTGCCGTCAACCGCGCCGTGCAATCGGTGAACGCGCAGTTTGATTTAGACCTTACGGTGGGCGAATACGAGTTGATTTTGCAGGCGCAGGCGGCGGACAAATCTCTGACCGTAGAGGCGGCTGCAGAGCTTTCCACCGAAGATTTGCTTGCGATTGTGTACGAGGGAGTAGAGGACTACGTGCCCTATGCCACCGAGGCGTATCTTGCTGTGAAACGGGACGCATTCAATGTCTATTACAAGGCGAAGGAAGAACTGCTTAACAGCCTGTGGACGACCCCGTATTTAAATATTTTGAAATATCAATCGGGCAACGGCTTGGTGTATTCGACCTATACGGCGTCCTCGATTTTGTTGGAGGGCGGCATTTGGGCGGCAGAGCAGGCGGCGAAGCTTGCCGAAGCGATTGAAATTCCCGAAACGGTGCAAAACTCCATCGCGCAGAAGCTGGGCTTTGACGAGGCGCAAACGGCACAGTTTAAGCAGGACATTCAAGGCAAAGACGGAAAAGTGACCTTGACCTCGTTGGAGGAATACCTGAACACTTATTTTAAAAATATGACCGCAGAAGAACGCGCGGCGGCGCAGCAGGTATTTGATGACGTGCTTGCGCTTGCGAAAACTGTTGCGGCGGATATAGACGCCATGGTCGACAAGGAGTACAAGGACGCGTTCGTGCAGCTGATTGAGGATATGGAAAGCCAGATTCCCGAATCGCTGAAATTGGTGGCGAACAACGCGATTACACAGTTTAAAGGAACGCTGGAAAGGATGCTGACGGCAGCGGAGGGCGAAGAGCCCCTTGCAGGCGCATACGCGGCGCTGAAAGAGTTGGAAAAGGATAAGGCGCAGGTGTTAGCGGATATTCAAGCCGAGCTAGACGAGGACGACCGCAAAGCAGTGGAGGCAAACGTCGCAAACGCGGAAGAGATGTTTGCAAGCTTTGAAAGCCTGATGAATTCGAAAATCGAACAAGCGGAGGAGGCGGCAAAGAAATTCCTTGCCGACGCCAAGGCGGCCAGAGAAAACGCTGCCTAAGAAAGCAGACAAAACGAAATTGCTTACACATCAAAAAAGGATCAGATAGAAAAGGGCGGCTGCGTTAGCGGTCGCTTTTTTCGTGGTCTGTAAAAATCGACGGTGCGCTGCGGATTTTTTCTATTTTCTGTGTGCAAACTCTTTACATTTCTAATGTAAAATGGTATAATACAAACGAATGTTCGCAAATTAGAAGGAGGAGGAAACAGCGATGGCATTTACGTTGAAAGCGCCCTTTCAACCCACGGGCGACCAGCCGCAGGCGATTGAAAAGCTGACGGAAGGGGTGTTAGACGGGCTTCGCACCCAAGTTTTGGTGGGCGTGACGGGCAGCGGCAAAACGTTTACGATGGCAAACGTCATTCAAAACGTCGGCAGACCGACCTTGGTCATCGCGCACAATAAGACGTTGGCTGCCCAGCTTTGCAACGAGTTCCGCGAATTTTTCCCCGAAAACCGTGTGGAATATTTTGTTTCCTATTACGATTATTATCAGCCCGAAAGCTACATTCCCTCGACGGATACCTACATCGAAAAGGATATGAGCTTGAACGACGAAATCGACAAGCTGCGAAATAGCGCGACCTGTTCGCTGATGGAACGGGAGGACGTCATCGTGGTGGCGTCCGTGTCCTGCATTTACGGCTTGGGCGCGCCAGAGGAGTATTTTCGGCTCTCCCTTTCTCTGCGCCCTGGGGAGGAGTGGGAACGCGGTGCGCTGCTCAGAAAGCTGATCGAGCTGCAATACGCCCGCAACGATATGGATTTTAAGCGTTCGACCTTTCGCGTGCGCGGTGACGCGGTGGAGATTTTTCCTGCGTCCAACTCTGAGGTTGCGGTGCGCGTGGAATTTTTCGGCGACGAGATCGACAAACTGTACGAGGTCGAGGCATTGACGGGCAAAAAAATCAACGAGCTTTCGCACGTGTGCATCTTCCCTGCCAGCCAATATGCGGTGGGTACGGAAAAGCTGCAAACGGCGCTTTCGATGATTGAAACGGATTTAAAAGGGGAGGTGCGCGCTTTTGAGGACGAGGGCAAGCTGCTGGAAGCGCAGCGCCTGCGCCAACGCACCGAACACGATATCGAGATGCTGCGGGAGATCGGCTATTGCACGGGCATTGAAAATTACAGCCGCTATTTTGACGGCAGAAAGCCAGGCGAGCCATCGTTTACGTTGCTGGATTATTTCCCTAAAAACTTTTTGGTTTTCATTGACGAGAGCCATATGACCATTCCGCAGATCCGCGCGATGTATCACGGGGATCTTTCCCGAAAGACCAACCTTGTCGATTACGGGTTTCGCATGCAGTCAGCGTATGACAATCGGCCACTGACCTTCGAGGAATTTGACGAACGGATTCCGCAGCTGATCTGTGTTTCCGCTACCCCTGCCGCTTACGAACTTTCTCAAGCGGGGCAGACGGTGGAACAGCTGATTCGCCCGACAGGTCTGCTGGATCCGATCATCGAGGTGCGCCCCACGAAAGGGCAGATCGACAACCTCTTATCCGAGATCCATAAAACGGTAAACGGTGGGGGCAGGGTCTTGATCACCACGCTGACAAAGCGCATGGCGGAGGAGCTGACTGATTACCTAAAGGAACATGCCGTCAAGGTCAAATACATGCACAGCGACATCGACACGTTAGAGCGTGTAGAGATTGTCAACGGGCTTAGAAGCGGCGCGTTCGACGTGCTTTGCGGGATCAACCTTTTGCGTGAGGGCTTGGATATGCCCGAGGTCAAGCTGGTGTGTATTTTGGATGCGGATAAAGAGGGCTTTTTACGCAGCGATACGGCGTTGATTCAAACGGTGGGCAGAGCTGCCAGAAACAGCGAGGGCAGGGTGATTATGTACGCCGACGTCATCACCGACAGTATGAAACGCGCAATCGGGGAAACGCAGCGCCGTAGGCGTGTGCAGGACGCATACAATAAGGCGCACGGAATTACCCCCAAAACGATTGTCAAGCCCATTCAGTCGACCCTGAATATCACGAAGAAAAAGCAGGTGGGCGACGAGGTGGAACTTCGCGACATTCCCGACGAGATTGAAAAGTTAAAGGCGCTGATGAAGCTTGCCAGCAGTCAGCTGGATTTTGAAAAGGCGATTGAAATACGGGAAACGATTGCCCAGCTAAAAGCGCGTTTAAGAAAGGCGCAGAGAGGATAATATGGACCATATCATCATTAAAGGTGCAAAGGAAAACAACTTAAAAAATATCGACGTCAGTATCCCAAGAAATACTTTGACCGTCTTGACGGGGCTTTCCGGTAGCGGCAAGAGTACGCTTGCCTTTGAAACCATCTATGCAGAGGGGCAAAGACGGTACGTAGAGAGTCTTTCTTCCTACGCCCGTCAATTCTTGGGGCAGATGGAAAAGCCGAACGTAGAGAGTATCGAGGGGCTTTCCCCCGCCATTTCTATCGACCAAAAGACGACCTCGCACAACCCCCGTTCGACGGTGGGAACCGTTACGGAAATCTACGATTATTTGCGTTTGCTGTTCGCCCGTATCGGTACGCCGCACTGCCCGAAATGCGGCAGGGAAATTCGTCGGCAGACGGTGGACGAGATCACTGACCAGGTGCTTTCGATGCCCGAGGGTAGCAAGATTATGGTGTGCGCCCCCGTTGTGCGTGGCAGAAAAGGGGAGTACGTTAAAGAGCTGAATGCATTTCGTAAAAGCGGCTACGGCAGGGTGAAAATCGACGGGATTGTGTACGATCTGCAGGAAGAGATCAAGCTGGAAAAGAATATCAAACACAACATTTCCGTGGTGGTGGATCGGCTGGTGGTAAAGCCGACCATTCGCAAACGCTTAACGGACAGCCTTGAGGCGGCGTTAAAACTTGCCGACGGCTTGGTGGTGATTGACGAGGGAGAACGGGAAACGCTGTATTCCTCCAATTATGCCTGCCCCGATTGCGGGATTTCGATTGAGGAAATTGAACCCAGAATGTTCTCGTTTAACACCCCCTACGGCGCATGTCCGACCTGCTTTGGCTTGGGCTTTAAGCAGGTGGTCGACCCCGACCTCATTTGCCCCGATAAAACGAAAACACTGCGTGAGGGCGCTATGAGGGTGACGGGCTGGAATTTAGGCTCGCAATCAATGGCGCTGATGGAGGTTTCCGCCATCGCTAAGGCGTACGGATTTTCGTTGGACGTACCCATTCAGGATTTATCCCCTGAAATTTATCATCTACTCATGTACGGCAACGGCGGGGAAAAGATTGATATGCAGTACACCTCGCGCACCTTCCAAGGGAAATTTAAAAAGACGTGGGAGGGATACGTCAATAACCTGCAGCGCCGCTACGCGCAGACCAGCTCGGTGGGGGTAAAATACGACATCGAACGGTTGATGCGTACCTCGCATTGCGACGCCTGCGATGGGAAACGTTTGAAAAAAGAGGCGCTGTCCGTGCGGATTGCTGGTAAGAATATTTGGGACGTTTGCGAAATGTCCGTCAGCGATTTGTGTCGCTTTGTGGACGAATTAAAGGGGAAATTGACCCCCACGCAACATTTGATTGCAGACGCGATTTTAAAAGAGATCAACAGCCGCCTGGGCTTTTTGATGAACGTTGGGTTAGAGTATTTGACGCTGGCAAGGACGGCAAGCACTCTTTCTGGTGGCGAAAGCCAGCGTATCCGCTTGGCGACCCAAATCGGCAGCGCGCTGACGGGGGTGCTGTATATCTTGGACGAGCCCTCCATCGGGCTGCACCAACGGGACAACGAAAAGCTGTTGAATTCCCTGAAAGGGCTGCGCGATCTTGGGAATACGCTGATCGTCGTCGAACACGATGAGGACACCATTCGCGCGGCGGATTACGTGCTGGACATCGGGCCGAAAGCAGGGGTTCACGGCGGTGAAATTGTGGCAAAGGGCACACCCATGGACGTGATGAACACCGAGGGTTCGATTACGGGTGATTATTTGGCGGGGCGCAGAAGTATCCCCGTGCCTACGGTGAGAAAAGCTCCCGACGGAAGATATTTGACCGTCAAGGGCTGCCGCCAGAACAACTTAAAGGGGATCGACGTTTCCATACCCGTCGGCTTGATGACCGCCGTCACGGGGGTATCGGGCAGCGGGAAATCCAGCCTCGTTAACGAAATTGTCTATCCCACCCTTGCCAACCGCTTGAACGGCGCACGGCAGATTGAGGGGAAATTTGACAAAATGGAGGGGATCGACCATTTTGATAAGGTGATCGCCATTGATCAATCTCCGATCGGTAGAACCCCCCGAAGCAATCCCGCAACCTATACGGGCGCATTCAACGCCATTCGCGATTTGTTTGCGATGACCCCCGACGCGCAGGAACGCGGCTATAAAAGCGGCAGATTTTCCTTTAACGTAGCGGGCGGCAGGTGTGAACATTGCTTTGGCGACGGTATCATCAAGATCGAGATGCATTTCCTGCCCGATATTTTCGTGCCCTGCGAGGTGTGCGGCGGCGCGCGGTACAACCGAGAAACGCTGGAGGTGCGCTATAAGGGGAAAAATATTTCGGACGTTTTAGAGATGACGGTGGACGAGGCGGTGGAATATTTCCAAAACCACGCCGCTATCTATAACAAGATCAAAACTCTGCAAGAGGTGGGCTTGGGGTATATCAAGCTGGGGCAGAGCTCTACCACTCTTTCGGGGGGCGAGGCGCAGCGCGTGAAGCTGGCAACCGAACTTTCCAAGCGTTCGACGGGCAAAACCATGTATATTTTGGACGAGCCGACAACGGGCTTGCACACCTATGACGTGGATAAGCTGATCAAGATTTTATCCCGACTGCGGGATAGCGGAAACACTGTGGTGGTGATCGAACACAACTTGGACGTTATCAAGACGGCGGATTATATCATCGACCTTGGCCCCGAGGGAGGGAGTGGCGGCGGTACGCTGGTCTGCAAAGGCAGCCCTGAAGAGGTGGCAAAGCAGGATGGTAGCTATACGGGCTATTTCTTAAAAAAAGCGCTTAAACTGTAAAAAAGACATACCAGGTATGGATTGAATAAAAGGGGACGCTGCGGCGTGCCCTTTTGCTTTTTTAGGGTGGGGCGGCGGTTGCGTGGGCAATAAGAGAGCACAATGCTGTTTTCAGTGAAACGAGGAAGGGCAAACGAGTGGATGAGATTCTTCGTCGCGGGCGCATCAGAAGGACAGAAAGGAGGCATATAGAACGGCGAAAGTACCCCCAAAAGGTTGGTTAAAAGGGGCGTTTTTTTGTGCATTTTTGTGCAAATTGTCCGCTAGA
>JAZURU010000022.1:0-1535 GCA_045606365.1 Candidatus Scatosoma sp.
GGGGTATTTTGGGTGACGCATAAGCGCCTGCTTTACGCGGCATTTGCCTGCGATTACGTCGCAGATCCCATACGCCGAACGCCCCTCTAAACCAATGCAAATATCCAAATTGCTCAGCCCAAAATCGGCGTCGACCAAAACGACCCGTTCCCCTTTTTTGGCTAAGCAAAGCCCCAGCAGCGCCGTCAGCGTGGTTTTGCCGACGCCGCCCTTTCCGCTGGTTATCACAATTTTTCGCGCCATACCGTTCTCCTTTTGCGGAAAAGAGTATACCAAACGCAAGCCGCCGTTTCTTGGCTACCTTTGTCGAATGAAAGAATAAAAACAAAAAAGCAACCCGTTTTGGATTGCTTTTTCTCTATCATATTTGATTTTTTTAAACGCTTAGCGGTTTCTCTTACAAAGCTCTGCGCCCACCTCGGACAGTTTCACACCCTTTGCCGCCAGCAGCACCATCATGTGATACAGGAAATCGCCCGCTTCGTCGATGGTTTCCTCTTTGTCTGCGTTCTTTGCCGCGATGACCAGCTCCACTGCCTCTTCGCCCACTTTCTTTGCAATCTTGTCGATGCCACGAATGAGTAAGTAGTTGGTATACGAGCCCTCTTCCGGGTCTTTGATGCAGCTTTCGATCATACGCTGCAATCTGCCCAGCATTTCGCCGCCGATGTTGTTATATGCGCCGACAATCTGCTTTCTCTAGGTCGAAAAAGATTTCGTATCTGCGGACGCAACGCCCTTTTGCACCACCTTCAACAGCAACGAATTTCCACCGCCGGTCACGAACGCCGCCATCACCTTTTGCGTGTTTGCGCTACCGCCAAACTTCACCACCTTGCCGTCTTTTACATAGTGTGCAAAGCCCGTTTCAAACGTCTTTTCCGCCGCCTCTTTGTTCATTGAGCCAAGCAAAAGCACTTCGCCGCTTTCATAATCCTGCGCGATCACGGGGATCAACCCATTTTCGTCAAATACGAATTCGTTCACGTTTACGTTCATTTCCACTTTTTTTGCTGCCATAGATTGCTCCTCCGTTCCGTATTTGGGTTGCTTACAAACCCTCATCTCTTGTATTATACAACACTTTTTCCCATTCGTCAATAGCGATGAAAAAATTTTTTTCAATTTTTTTGCGAAAAATTACCCTGTAGGCGAGGCGCTTAGTTCAAAACAACGTCCTTCAAAGCGTCGTATTTTCGCACCGCCGCGTCACGCAGCGCTTCGGTATCGAAATTTCCCTCAAACGCCTCGTCAGACAGCCTCTTCGCCAAGAAAATCGCCTCGGTGGAATACCGCAAATTTTTGATATCCGTCAGCATTTTACCCGATTGCCGCGTACCAAAAAAATCTCCGCTGCCACGCATCTGCAAATCCTTTTCGGCAATCTTAAACCCGTCGGTATTGCCCTTTAAGGTCAGCAGCCTTTCCTTTGCGCTCTCCGTTTCCGCGCCCATCAGTAAAAAGCAATAGCTTTTTTCGCTGCCTCTGCCAACCCGTCCGCGCAGCTGGTGCAGCTGCGAAAGGCCAAAGCGTTC
>JAZURU010000023.1:0-3659 GCA_045606365.1 Candidatus Scatosoma sp.
GGTGTACGGACACCGCAATGATATCGAGGGCTACGCCAAGGCGATGACGGCGTTTGACCGCCGCTTGGGTGAGCTGTTGCCCCTTTTAAAAGAGGAGGATCTTTTGATTATCACCGCCGATCATGGCTGTGATCCTTTCACTGCGTCCACCGACCATTCGCGGGAATACACCCCCATGCTTGCCTATGGCAAAATGCTGAAAGAGGGCGTGGACCTCGGCACACGGGATAGCTTTGCAGACATCGGCGCAACCGTTTTGGAATGGTTTGGGCTGCCGACCGATCGTATTTTTGGCAAGAGCTTTTTAAAGGAGATTGTAAAATGACGCACGGCGAATTGATTGCGCTTGCCGCGGAGGCAAGAAAGATGGCGTACACGCCTTATTCGGGCTTTCGCGTTGGGGCGGCGTTGCTGGGAAAAAGCGGCAAGGTATACACGGGCTGCAACGTAGAAAACGCAGCCTACACGCCCACGAACTGTGCGGAGCGCACGGCGATTTTTAAAGCGGTTAGCGAGGGGGAACGGGAGTTCGTTGCCATCGCGATCGTTGGCGGTAAGGGGGAGGAAACGGCGGAGTTTTGCGCGCCCTGCGGCGTGTGCCGTCAGGTGCTTGCGGAATTTTGCGACCCCGACTTTACCGTGGTGTTAGGCAACCCCGAAAAATACGAGGCGTTTACGCTTGCAAAACTATTACCCTTTTCCTTTGGAAAAGCGGACTTAAATCAATGAGGATTCCGTTATGAGAATGTATGACTTAATTCAGAAAAAGCGGGACGGCGGCGAATTGTCTGAAAAGGAAATTCGTTGGTTTATCGAGGGTTATACCAAGGGCGAAATCCCCGATTATCAGGTGTCGGCGCTGTGTATGGCGATTTATTTTAGGGGAATGACGTTGGAAGAAACGACGGCGCTAACCTTTGCCGTACGCGACAGCGGGGAAAGGCTGGACTTTTCGGAAATTCACGGCTTGCGTGTGGATAAACATTCCACGGGCGGCGTAGGGGATAAGACCAGCTTGGTCGTCACACCGATTGTTGCCAGCCTCGGCGTAAAGGTCGCCAAAATGAGTGGTAGAGGCCTCGGACATACAGGGGGTACGATCGACAAGTTGGAGGCGATTCCCGGTTTTAGAACAGATATTCCCGTGGCGGAGTTTAAGGATATTGTCAACGAGGTTGGCATTGCAATCGTGGGGCAAAACGCAACGCTTGCGCCTGCGGATAAGCTGCTGTATGCGTTGCGCGACGTGACGGCGACGGTGGATAGCTTGCCATTGATCGTATCCAGCATTATGGGTAAAAAGCTGGCAGCGGACGACGATTGTATTGTCTTGGACGTAAAAACGGGCAGCGGCTCGTTTATGAAAACGCTGGAAAAGAGCCGCGAACTGGCGCAGTGGATGGTGGAAATTGGCAAGCGGGCTGGTAAGCGTATGAGGGCACTCATCACGGACATGGGTACGCCTTTGGGCTTTGCGATCGGCAATTCCTTGGAGGTTGTGGAGGCGATTCATACCCTTAAAGGGAATGGACCTGCGGATTTGACCGAGCTTTGCGTGGTTTTGGCGGCGCACATTCTGGTTTTGGCGGAAAAAGGCAGCTATGAAGAGTGCGTTGAAATGGCAAAAAATGCCATTTCGACGGGGGCAGGTCTGGAAACATTCGCAAAAATGGTGCAGGCGCAGGGCGGCGATCCCGAATGGATTTATCACCCTGAAAACTTTCCCGTTGCCAAATATACACACGTTGTCAAGGCACAGCAAAGCGGTTATATCGTGGGGGTGGATGCCGAGGGCTACGGCGTAGCCAGCTTGCTCTTGGGGGCAGGCAGAAACACGAAAGAGGACGTGATTGACCCCACGGCAGGGATTTATCTAAAAGCAAAAACGGGTGACCGTGTAGAGGCGGGCGATCCCATTGCGGTGTTGTATTCCGAACGGGAAACCAGCTTTGCTGCTGCACAGGATAGGCTGCTTGCGGCGACGCATATCGCCAAGGAAAAGCCACAGCCGATTCCGCTGGTGCTGGACGTTGTAGAATAAAAAAACTAAGCATAACAAAAAGAGAGAACGCAGGGTGGATTGCGTTCTCTCTTTTTTTGTTGAAACCGTTGTTAATCCTTACTCTCTTTTTTTAAGAGGGAAGTATCTGTGGAATAAGGATCGATGTAGATCCTTTGTTCACGATAAGCGCTGGGGGAATAGCCGAATTGTTTTTTAAACGCTGCGGAAAAATACAGCGGATCCTTGTAGCCGCACATCATGCTGATTTCTGTCACGCTCAGTTCGGTGTCCATCAATAATGACGTTGCTTGCTTTAAGCGTTGCAGGGAAAGGCATTGTTTTGCGGAGATTCCCTCGTATGCCTTGAAAATGGCGCAAAGGTAAGAATGGCTGATGTGAATGCTTTGCGCGACGTTCTGAATGGTCAAGTGCGGGTTGGCGTGGTTCGCCCACATAAAATCCTTGGCAAGTGCGATATAGGTAGGAATACTGACTTGTTCCCATTTCTCGGATTCGTCCTGCGTTAACAGCTCGACAAATTTAAAAAAGTGAGAACGAATCGTTTCTTCTCGTACGTAAATCGTGTGCGGATGCTTTAAAATTTTTTCAACGAGCTTTCGGAGCTCTTCATGAGTAGAGGGGGAACAAATATAATCTTTTGCAATGGAAAACTGTTGGATATAGTCTTCCGCTTTTTCGCCAACGAAGGCAAACCAAAGGTAGGTCCAGGGCTTATGTTCGGACGGATAATAGCTGATCAGATGTTCAGGCGGGGTATAAAACGCCTGGTTTTTCTTCAACTTGAACGTTTTTCCTTCGATGGTATACGTGCCCTCACCCTCTAAAATGAAATGCAATGTGTGGTGTGGGTGACGGAAGGTTCTACAAACGTCCTTGTATCGGTTGAAATCGCAAAACCCAATCGTGGTCACGTTTAAATCGGTAAGCACTGAGGAATGGTTTCTAAAATGAAACAGCGGTGCTAAAGCAGTATAATCAATCATAGTATTCCTCCTACAACGGAACCAGCCTTAAAATGTTATTTTTTGCCGTCGAAACCCGGTTCAATTTGGTTTGACGCGGCTAGGTATTTGGTGCTTGAACCTTGAGGTTATTATAAATGCGGTTTTGTATTTTGTCAATACCCAAAATGATTTTTTTTAAGATGAAAAATAAAAAAACACATGTTTCAATTTGGAAAATATTGCTAACAATGGATTTATATAGGCGCATTTTCATGTTTTTCAAAAGCAAAGAAAGTAAATTTTTGCATGCTCATATTTTAAAGCTTTGTAAAAAATCTTATGGACATTTTTTTCTTGGTATTGTATAATACAATCACGAAATTGTTTTATTATATAAAACGCTGGCAGGAAACTGGCAGGAAACAAAAACGCCAAGCCAAACTGCAAAACACAAAAGTTAGAGGTTATAAATGCCGATTACGGATATACAAGGAACGATATTCACCTGTGAGGTATTGCCTCCAAAGACGGCGCTCGATCGGGCGTGGGTCAGGCTGCGGATTACGCTGAAAAACGATTACGTGTCTTACGAGGAGGTGCAACGTATCGTTTTGTTGGAGGACATTGAGGAATGGATTTTCGCCATGCATCGGCTGCTTGCCGGAAGTCGGAGGCCAAGCGGTCTTAGGAAG
>JAZURU010000024.1:0-5644 GCA_045606365.1 Candidatus Scatosoma sp.
TGGCTACGATCCGACTTGAAAGTGGTGCCTGTTCCTACGGGAAAGAAGGCGCGGGAAGAATGGCGAGAGGAGTTATTCGTCGAGGTCGTAGGTGGGGGATTTGCCACGCTTTAAGATGATTGCCGAAAGCAACGGAACCAACAGACATAATACCGCCAAAACCCCGATCTGTACCGGGTTGACGGCTGACGTGCCCTCTTCGGGCGTGGGGTCGGTAATGCGGTTTTCGTATTCGGGATTTTCTACATAGGAAAACCTGTCGGGGCGGGGAACGTAGGCGTATTCGCCGTTTTGCAGCACGTAGGCGTAGCGCTTTGATCCGATCGAATAGTCGCCGTAATATCCGCAGGTGAGCGTCAGCTTTTCCAAAAGTTGATCCCCCGTTTCCCCGCCCTCGGGGGTGTAAATAACGTCAAAGGTGGCATACAGGTACGGATTTAAGGGTGTGTAGTCGACAAACGTGAGTTGCTCTGTCAAGCAATAGCCACGGAGCGTTTTGGTGTGCTCGGTGTCGGTTAAATATTCCACTTGGGTAAACCGTTCGCCGATGGAAAGCACTTTTACATAGTAAGTTTTTGGCAGCGTGAAGATACCGCTATATTCCGTTTCTGCGGTGTAAAAATAGACGTCTTCGGATAGGATGCAGGCGTAGCCGCCTCCCGTTTCCGCTGCCGCTGTTTTTGCGGGAATCCCGCCAATAACGAATGCGATTGTCAGCATGAGTATGGTCAAAAATTTTTTCATAAACGGAGTATAACGCCGTAGGCGTAGAGGGGTTTTGTCAGGTTTTGTGAGAGTATGAGAGATATTGTCGAAAGCATCCTTGCCATTGAGCAGGAACAGAAAAAACGCAGGCGCGTTTCCGCGCTGGATACGTATAACGTGGGGGAGAAAATTCACCGCAAGCAGGTCGCGTTTCATCAGTGCCAGAAGCGCAACCGTTGGGTGTTCGGTGGAAACCGATCGGGGAAAACCGAGTGCGGCGCGGTGGAGTGTGTGTATATGGCAAGAGGGATACACCCCTACCGTAAAAATAAGCCGAACGTATGCGGGTGGGTGGTGTCCCTCTCGGCGCAGGTACAAAGGGACGTCGCGCAGAAAAAGGTTCTTCGATATTTAAGAAAGGATTGGATTGAGGAGATTGTCATGCTGTCGGGGCGGCGGGATACCCCAGAGGACGGCGTGATTGATTTCATTCGCGTGAAAAACGTGTTTGGAGGGAGCTCGGTCATCGGCTTTAAAAGCTGCGATCAGGGCAGGGAAAAGTTTCAGGGGACCTCCTTGGATTTCGTTTGGTTCGATGAAGAGCCTCCCAAGGATATTTACTTGGAGTGCCGTATGCGCGTGCTCGATCGAAGGGGGGATATCTTTGGAACGATGACCCCGTTAAAGGGCTTTACCTTTGTCTATCACGATATCTATCTAAACCGTAGCAAGGACCCTGAGGTGTGGTATGAGTTTATGGAATGGGCGGACAATCCGCATTTGGATAAGGACGAGATTGCTGCCTTGGAAAGCTGCTTGGACGACGTGTCTTTGCAAGCCCGTCGCTACGGACGATTTGCCGCCGCCGAGGGGCTGGTGTACCCTGAATTCGACGAGAACGTGCACGTGATCGAACCGTTCCCGCTGCCAAAGGAATGGCAGGATACCGTTTCCATTGACCCAGGACTGAACAATCCGTTGTCCGCGCATTGGTACGCCGTGGATTTTGATGACAACGTATACGTGGTGTACGAGCATTTTGCCGCGGGGCGGGATATTGATTACCATGCGGCGGAAATCAAGCGGATTAGCAACGCCTTGGGCTGGCATACCGACGGGCAGGGTAGAGTGCGCGCTTTGATTGACAGCGCGGCAAAGCAACGTACTCTGTCAGGGGTCAAAAGCGTTTGTGAATTGTTTTACGAAAGAGGGATTTTGGTCAATCCGAACGTGGAAAAGGATCTATTTACAGGGATTGCGCGTGTGAAAAGCTACTTAAAGCAGGGAAACGGCTGGCCGAATTTGTATATCTTTTCCAACTGTACAGAGCTAATCAAGGAGTTGAAAGGCTATTATTGGGGAAGCGGCGATACGCCGAAAAAGGCGGATGACCACGCTTTGGACGAGATGCGCTATTATCTGATGTCCAAGCCGAATAAACAGCCCTCTTCGCCCCCGAAAACCGCCGTGCAGGTCGATAAGGAAAAACGCATGCGCGCCGCCGCTATGCAGCGAAAAAGCGGGGGATTGGGTTGAGAATACGTTATGGAGGAGGATTGCATAGAAAATGATTTGCGGAGGGGAAAGAAATATGAAGTGAAAGGTGAGAAAAAAATATGGCAAAAAATTTGACGGAAAAGAAAATCAAGGAATTGTTGATGAAAGCCGCAAAGGGCTATAAGGTCGCCGAGGTGACGGTGGAATATGCCGAAGTCGATGGAAAAATGCAGGTGACAAAACGGAAGGAAGTGAAAAAGGAAGTCCCTGGTGATTGGAAAGCCTTGCAGCTGCTTTTGGAAAAAGAAGGCGCGCAGGAGAGCTGCGCGGCGTTGTCCGACGAGGAATTGGAACAGGAAAGGCAGCGGTTGCTGCAAGAATTGAAAAAGGGAGAGAAGCATGGAAAAATTTGAAAAAGAAGCAAGAGAAAACGCCGAGCGAAAGCGGGTACGGGCGATTATTGAGGACGTCAAAGAGGACTTTGAACGGCGTAGAGAGGGGAGAAGAGGCTTGGAGAGCGACTGGCTGTTGAACATGCGCTTTTTGGCAGGCGATCAGTATTGCGACGTTGCGCCACGGGGCGGAATCGTTGCCGAGGAAAAACGCTTTTATTGGCAAACCCGTAGGGTGTATAACCGTATCGCGCCCATCATCGACGCCAGAATGAGCAAGCTGACCAACCTTAGACCTGCTTTGCAGGTGAAGGCGTTTTCCGATGAGGAGAGCGACGTGCAGCAAGCAAAGCTTGCCTCGTCGGTGCTGAGCTACGCGCAAGAGGCAGTGGATTTTCCCCGCGTTGCATACCGCGCTACGCTGTGGGCGGAAACGTGCGGTAGCGCCTTTTATAAAATCGCTTGGGATGAAAAAGGTGGCAGGCAGGTGTCCGTTGACGAGCTTGGACAACCCGTTTACGAGGGAGAAGTGCGCGTTTCTGCCTTGCCTGCGTTCGAGGTGTTTCCCGACCGTTTGGACGTGGAGAGCATGGACGAGGTGTATAGCTTGATTCATGCGCAGGTCGTTTCCCCACTGTACGTCATGGAAAAGTTTGGCGTTGCGATTGACGCGGAAAAGATTACGACGTCTGGCTTGGGTGTGTATTCGGTTAGCGCGGCGGACGGCGGCTTGGGCGTAAAGCATGAGGACGAGGGCGTTTTGCTGATTGAAAGATATACCCGACCTTCAGAAAAATTCCCAAAGGGAAGATTGGAGATTGTGGCGGGCGATCGGCTGCTGTTCGAAGGGGAATTGCCCTATCTTTGCGGCGCAAGAAACGAACGGGCGTTCCCCTTTGTGAAGCAGGATTGCTTGCGCTTGCCCGGGGCGTTCTTTGGACAGAGCGTGATCAACCGCTTGATTCCCCTGCAGCGCGCCTACAATGCCGTGCGAAACCGCAAACACGAGTTTTTAAATCGCCTGTCTATGGGCATCGTTGCCGTGGAGGACGGCTCGATTGATTGCGACGAGCTGGCGGAAGAAGGCTTGGCGCCCGGGAAAGTGCTGGTGTTTCGACAGGGCTCACAAGCGCCTCAAATTTTGGACGTCGGCGGTATGCCCGCCGAATTCGCTGCCGAAGAGGAATGGCTGGAAAAGGAATTTACCTATATTTCGGGGGTGAGCGACCTTTCGCGTAGCTCTACCGTCACCAACGTGACGTCTGCCTCGGGCTTGCAGCTGCTGTTGGCGCAGGATAACTCCCGTTTGGCAGCCACCATGGACAGCGTGGAGCAAGCCGTGCAAGAGGTCGGTAGACAAATTTTGCGGCTGTACAGACAGCTGGCGGGCAACGTGCGTTTGATGAGCTTGACGGGCGAAAATAAACGGGCACAGTTGTATTATTTCAACGCGAGCGAGCTGCCGACTGCTGACATTCGATTTGTCAGCGAGGTTGCCGCCACCCCCGCGGAAAAACGGGAAACGCTGTTAAAGCTGTTCGAAGCGGGGCTGTTGACCGACGAGGAGGGCAAGGTTTCCAAGGAGCATAGAAATAAAATTCTGGACGCCTTTGGCTTTGGCGACGTGCAGAACGCCAGAGATATTTCTTCGCTGCATACCGCAAAGGCAAGCGATGAAAACGTCCTCTTCCTTTCGGGTGAAGTTGCCGTGGAGGAATTTGACGACCACGAATTGCATATAAACGAGCATACCAGGTATCTATTAAGCGCCGTTTTCGAAAAAAAAGGACGGGAAATGATCAAGGAAAGGGCGTTAAAACATTTGCGGGAGCATAAGGCGGCGTTGAAAGAAACGCTGCGGACGGCGCAGACATCTGCGGCGGAGCAATCGGCAGAAACAACGAAGGCGTCGCAAGCCTTGGCGGCTGATTTAGCGGCAGGGAAAGCGCAGGAAAGCGCAACAAGCGCATGGACGGAATAAAATCCGTCGGTTAAAAAAGGGGCAGATTTGCCCAAAAAAGGAGGAAATAAATATGCAGGACAAGGAGAACGTTTGCGTGGAAAAGGCTGAAACGGAGCAGGGATCGGTGATCCAGAGCGCAGAAAGCGCAGAAAAAGGAATGATAGGCTCGACGGATTTAGGAAAGTTTAAGGACGTGAACGCCCTGAAACAGGCGTATGAATCGTTGCAGGCGGAATTTACGCGGCGTAGCCAACGCTTGAAACGATATGAACAGGAAGAGGAAAATCAAAGGCGACAGACTGAAAAAAATGCGGTAGGTTGCAATGCCGAATGCGATAGGACGGACGCGTATGAGCAGGACGGGCAAGGACCCTCTTTCGCCGAGGAGGAAAGCCTCTCGGTTGCGGAAACGGACGTGAAAACGGACGCGAACGTGGACGTGGAAAAGGAAAGAATGGAAATGGCAGAGCTTGTTGACGGTGGCGAGGTGACCAAGAAGGTGAATCAAACGGCAACGAACGTTGATGGGACAGCTTTTACGGGAAACGTTGCGGATATCGACGCCCCGTCGCTGTACGAGCAAGTGATGGCAAACGAAGAGGTGCGTTTACGCATCGTAGGAGAATATCTTTCCTCTATCGGCAAAAGCGGCGCGCCGCTGGTGAAGGGCGGAACAGGCGTGATGACGACTCCGCCAAAGAGACCAAGTAGTATTTCCGAGGCGGGTAAAATGGCGTTGGTCTATTTGAAAACACGCAAGGAATCGCTGTGATGATGGATACGTAAGAGGTGAATGGAGATTCTTCGTCGCGGTGCTCCTCAGAATGACAGAGAAAGTGGTGTTGCTCAAGATGACAGAGAGAGCGATGCTGTTTAGGATGACAGAGAGGGTGGCGGGCGAGAAGTGGTTGCGCTTGCGGAAGAGTGAATTGCGGCTGCCACCGTGTGAAATGCCTACGGCGTGAATTGTTTTGCTGCTGCAAAACGTGAATTGTTTGCCTTTGGCAAACGTTGCGGAAGAATTTTTCAACACCTCATCCACCAAGTCGGATCGTAGCCATGTCGTTCTGTGAGCCAAGGAGTTGAA
>JAZURU010000025.1:0-1800 GCA_045606365.1 Candidatus Scatosoma sp.
CACGGGTACGCCTTTTTGGTGCTCGTGGCCGGACTTGAACCGGCACGGTATCTCTACCGAGGGATTTTAAGTCCCTTGCGTCTGCCTATTCCACCACACGAGCTGAAAAATGAAAGGCTCTGCATGAAGTATGCAGAGCCTTTTTTTGGAGGCGCCACCCGGATTTGAACCGGGGGATAAAGGTTTTGCAGACCTTGGCCTTACCACTTGGCTATAGCGCCTTCTACGTTCTGCTTTTAAAAAGAAAAGACAGTGAGGATATTTGGAGCGGGAAACGAGATTCGAACCCGCGACATTCACCTTGGCAAGGTGACGCTCTACCACTGAGCTATTCCCGCATATACCATCCGCACTGTCTTTTTCTGGTGGAAGTTATAGGGCTCAAACCTATGACCCTCTGCTTGTAAGGCAGATGCTCTCCCAGCTGAGCTAAACTTCCGTTGAAAGCTTATTAACTATACCATATATTTTTAAGAAAGGCAAGCATTTTTTGCCTAAATTTCAAAAAAAATAAAAAATTTTTTTGCGGTGGTTTTTGCGCTTTATCCTTTCTAAAAAAATATGTAAATTCCGCAAAAAATATTCCTAAATCCCCTGTCAAAACGTTGACTTTATCGCTTTAATGTGCTAAACTAATAAAGCAACAAGAAGTGTGCGAAAGATGCGGAATGAAAGGAGAAGGGATATGGTGGAATTTTCGATGACAAAATTTGATGGGCTGTTTGAGGCGGTGTTAAAGCTGCAAAGTGTAGAGGAATGCCGCAGGTTTTTTGAGGACGTTTGCACGATTAAAGAGTTGCAAGCCATTGCGCAGCGTTTGGACGTGGCGGTAATGCTTAGCGAGGGAAAGAATTATCAAGAAATTTCCAAGCAAACGGGCGCAAGCACGGCAACCATTAGCCGTGTGGCAAAATGTTTAAATTATGGGGCTGGCGGCTACGATTTGGTGCTGGACAAGGAGCGTGAAAATGGATAAATGGAAAAAGGTACTTTCCCGTGAGGAGTGGACGGCGTTTGCGCTGCGGGCGTTGTACGCTGAAAACGGCTATGAAAAGTACCGCATGAGCAAGTTTGAAGAATATGACGTGTACGCGCGCAACAAAGATTTTTTGGTGTCTGAAAGCGTGATTACGTTCACGGATACGGACGGGAAACTGTTGGCGCTGAAACCTGACGTGACAATCTCAATTATCAAGAACGCGCAGCTTGGCGTAGAGGAAAGCATGAAGGTATACTACCACGAAAACGTCTACCGTATTTCGAAAGGTACGCGCACGTACAAGGAAATCATGCAGGCGGGGCTGGAGCGTTTGGGCGCGGTGGACGAGGCGGCTTTGGTAGAGGTTTTGTTCTTGGCGGCAAAGAGCCTGGACGTCATCGCAGAAAGCAACGTTTTGGAGGTTTCGCAAACGGCGCTGGTGGGCGGCGTATTGAAGGCTTGTGGGATCAGCGAGCAAGGTATGGCTACGATTCGGGAAAGCCTTGGCAAAAAGGATTTGTCAGGTATACGTGCGGCAGCGTTGGCAGAGGGGTTGTCGGCGGCGCAAGTTGCGCTGGTGGAAAAGCTTGCCACCACCTACGGTGAAGTGGAGAATACGATTCCCTTGCTGGACGCATTCCGCGTAAACGAGGAAACGAACGAAGCGGTGGACGGGTTTCAACGGCTGCTCGGCGGCTTGAGTAGGCTGGGGGTTGCCCAAAAAGTTCGGGTGGATTTCTCGGTGGTAGGCAACATGAAATATTACAGCGGTTTGGCGTTTCAAGGGTACGTCGAGGGGATTCAAGTCGGATCGTAGCCAT
>JAZURU010000026.1:0-6555 GCA_045606365.1 Candidatus Scatosoma sp.
ACCGCTGAAAGCATCTAAGCGGGAAGCCAACTTCAAGATGAGTTTTCCCATTTTTTATAAAGTAAGATCCCAGAAAGACTATCTGGTTGATAGGTTAGAGCTGGAAGCATGGCAACATGTTGAGGTGACTAATACTAATAGATCGAGGATTTAATCATATATTTTTCTAAAAGATGAAGATACACATTATCATGTTTTCAGAGAATAATTTCTCTATATTTAAATTGGTGACAATAGCAAAGAGGATACACCTGTTCCCATTCCGAACACAGAAGTTAAGCTCTTTAACGCCGAAAGTACTTGGGGCTAACCCCTGGGAGGATAGGTAATTGCCGCTTTTCACTTGAAAGCCGAACGCTTTATGCGTTCGGTTTTTTCTTGTATTTTGTTCCTAATATTAACAAAACGTTTCTCTGTATTGACAAGGCGACAAAAACCTGCTATAATAAACATACCTTTTACAAAGGAGATAGGCTTATGAAATTATGGAGAATGTTAAAATCGGTTGCAGGTACGCTGTTAGGGTTGGCGTTTGCCTTATTGCTGATTCGTTTGATTGTGCTGAACAACATGGAAACTCTGCCCACTGTAGAAGAGGTGGTAGAGTCCACCGGCAATATGGGCTGGCTGATCGGAATTTTCTACGGAATGATGCAATACACCTGGGTTTTGGTGGTTATCAACGTCTTGCTTTTAGGTGCGTACATATTCTGCGCGGCAATGCAGTGCAAGGAAGAGGACATCACCCCGATCCGCATGATCATCACGATGGTGATTGGCGCGGTGGCCATGCTGGCGGTTGTTCACCTTGTATTTAGCATTTACAATCCGTTTAAATAAGAGAAAGGTGCAACAAAAAAGACGAGCAAAATACTCGTCTTTTCTTAATTTGCGCATACCATGTACGCGTTGAAACTTATATTACCACAATATTGCGGGATTTAAACAGGGCTTTTAAGCTATCGGGAAAGTTCTCGTCCGTGATCAATACGCTGATGTCGTCTATGCCGGCGAAGGTATAGGGCATGATTTTGCCGATTTTCGAGCTATCCAGCATCATATAGGTAAATTTTGCCTTTGAACGCAGCAGTTTTAACTGTTCCGCCTCCATCATGCTGTCGCAGGCGAAACCGCTTTCGGTGGTGAATGCCGACGCGGAGATGATGGCGTATTCGAAATTAACCTCCTGAAAATAGGCGGGTGCAACGGAGGTGACGGTGGAAAGGTTGTCCTTTTTCAAAATTCCGCCCAAGACGTGAATGGTCACGTTTTTCTTTTTAGAAAGCTCTTGCGCGACGGCGATGCCCGTTGTGAAAACGGTGCAGGGTACGTCGGGCATTTCTTTTGCAAAATACAGCGAAGTAGTACCGCCATCGATAAAAATGGAAATTCCCTCGTCGATCAAGGCAGCGGCTTTTGCGCCGATCGTGCGTTTTTCGCCTACGTGCAGGTTGGTGTTTTTCGCGTAAGGAACGCCAGAAGTCTTTTGCAGGTCCTTTACCGATTTTGCGCCGCCGCGAACGCGGACGATTCTGCCCTCTTCCTCCAGCTGGAACAAATCCCTACGCAGGGTCATTTCCGACACTTTCGGGAAAAATTCGCCAAGCTGTGCCAACGTGATCACGCCGCGTTTATCCACCAGCGCGGCAATCTGTTCTATTCTTTCGCGTTTCATAATCAAGCTCCTTTTTATTACTCTATCATATCTTTAAAAAAAAGTCAAGAGATGAAAGTGGGGTGAAAGCCGCCAAAGAGGAATAAAAAGGATTGCTTTTTTGTTTGCGCTGTGGTATACTGAAAGCAAAGCAGAGGTAAGAGGCGATGAAATTTGAATTTTTAGAAGATTTAGACGGATATTTTTGTGAAAAATACGCCAACTATGATAGGCTGTGCGTGCTGCCTGGCTATCGCATGCCGAAGATGCAGGAAACCAGAGAGGATGCTTTTGGCAGAAAATATTCCTACACCTTGCCGGCGGACACCATGAGCCTTGCAAAGCAGGAAAACAAGGCGCAGATTTTATCGGCGCTGAAAGAAAAGCTGTCGGACAAGAACTTTTCCTTTTCTTTTCGACCGTTGGGCTTTTTCGCGAGGATCGGCGACGGATTTGCCAAAGAGAATTTTCGCAAGGTTTTAAAGGAGGTCTGCCGCAGCCACAACGTTGAGGCGAAGGATTTGGCGGCGGATTTGGACGTGGACCCCGTCATCTGGAAACGCATTTTAAAGGGTGAGTTTTATCCCTCGAAGAATCTGGTGCTGGCGCTGGGTGTATCAGGGCATTTCACCTACCGTGAAACCAAGGCTTTGCTGCAGATCAGCGGCTACGATTTTGGGTTTGAAAACGTTTTGGATACCGTAGTGAGCTATCTGCTTGTAAAAGGGATCTACAACGAGGCGATGGTGAACGCCGCGCTGGAAGAATATAAGTTGCAGCCTTTGATGATTCGCAGATCATCCTAAAAAACAGTTGCATTTTTCAAAAGAAACTGCTACAATAGTATTGTAGTAAGCATTCCGATGCGGAAAAAGAGTACCGTATTTGACGCATACAGAGAGCCGTGCCTTAGGCTGCAAGCGCGGTTGCGTTCGGGGCGGGAAAGTGCGTTTTCGCGTTAAAGGACGGGGTAATGCCCGCGGTGCGCCGCCGACCAGTAGGCGAAAAGAGGAGGGTTGCCTTGTTGGCTACCCTTAAAGTAAAGTGGAACAGCGTTGCAAGGCGCCTTTACGGTTTCGTAAGGGCGCGTTTTTAATTTTAGGGTTCTAAACCCACACGAAAAAGGAGTATAAATATGAAAATTTACAACTCGTTGACAAAGAGAAAGGAAGAATTTACTCCCCTTGAAGAAGGAAGGGTGAAGATGTACGCTTGCGGAATCACCGTTTCGGGGGAGGCGCATATTGGGCACGGCTACCAAGCCTTGATTTATGACATTATGCGGAAATTTTTGGAAAAGCTGGGCTATCAGGTCACCTATGCCAGAAACTATACCGACGTAGACGACAAGATTATTGCGCGTTCGGCAGAGGCGGGGGTGCCCGCGGACGAGTATGCGGAAAAGATGATTGAAAAGATCAATGCCGTGATGTCCAAGCTGCGGGTGGACGACCCCAACGTTTGGCTGAAAGCGACCCAAAACATCGAAAATATCATCGCTTTTATTGAAAAGCTGATAGAAAAGGGGCACGCATACCCCACGGAAAACGGGGACGTGTACTTTGACGTGGCGTCCTATCCTGCCTACGGACAGCTTTCGAATCGAAACATTGACGACGCTCTGGACGGCGTGCGCATTGAAAACGACGAGGAAAAGAAGAACGCATACGATTTTGCGCTGTGGAAAAGCGCAAAACCCGGCGAGATATGCTGGGATTCCCCTTGGGGAAAGGGCAGACCAGGGTGGCATATCGAATGTTCGGCAATGAACCTTGCGGCGTTTGGCGATCAAATCGACATTCACGGAGGGGGCAGGGATTTGATCTTCCCCCACCACGAAAACGAGATCGCGCAGACGGAGGCTTTAACAGGCAAACGCTTCGTGCAGTATTGGACGCACAACGGGCTCATTAAGGTCAACGGACAAAAGATGAGCAAGTCCTTAGGCAACAGCCTATTGCTGGCAGAGCTGCTTGAAAAATATTCGGACGAGGCGATCAAGTATGCGTTGCTGCAAACCAACTATCGCGGGGACATCAATATCACGGATACGCTCTTCCCCGAGGCAGAGCGGCAAATTGGCGATTTTTATAAATTGCTGGGAACCGTGTACGCGGCGAACTTGCATTCGACCCCCGAGGACGAGGCGGCAGCAAAGAGAATTGACGATGAATTTAACGCTTGCATGAGCGATGATTTCAACACCGCGTTGGCGCTTTCCAACCTTTTTGGGTACGCCAAGGAAATGAAAAAGCTGCTTGCCGCAGGGGACGGAAAGGCGTTGGCGTATGCCCGCCAGATGCAAAAGACCTATTCGCTTTTGGGGGTTTTAACGAGGGAGCCCGAAGAATACGCCGCTTTGTTTGCCGCCGAGGACAGCGGTGTGCCTGCCGAAGTGAAGGCGGTTGCGGAAGAGAGATGGGCGGCGCGCCAAAACCGCGACTGGGCAAAGAGCGACGAGCTGCGCGCAAAGCTTGCAGAAATGGGCTATGCGGTCAAGGATAGCAAGACGGGCTACGAATTGACCAAGATATAATTTTGTAGCGACTAAAAAACAAAAGATTTTTAGCGTTTGATTAAAAATTTTAATCAAGCGCTTGACAATCCGAATAACATGTGCTAAGATTAGGCTACTTAAAGGATATATCTATAAAGATATATCAAAAGGTAAAACGCAGGCAGGAAACTTCTATATCAAGTGAAGAGGTGATAATATGGAAAAATTAGTGTATGTAAGTCCGTATATCAAGGCGTTTTTGTTTACAGAGGCATTTATTCGTACATCCCCTGAAAACGACGCGGAATTCGACGGCGACGACGTGTACGGCGGCGACGGCTGGAAGGAACAGTAAGGAGGGCAAAGAAGATGAAAAAATGGAAAACGATATGGACGACCATTTTTGCGTCGGTGGGCATATTTTGTGCCACGGCGGCAATGGATCGCAGCTTTTCAATCTTTACGGCGGCTGCGGAAGCGCAGGGCGAATTGACTTCTAATCCGATCATCAAGACTGCGGTCTTGGGGGACATCGACGTATCTTCCTTAAAGATGAAGGACGGCGCTGCGGTGCGTATGAAAGGCACTGAGGGTGAGGAGGCAAACCGCAACGGTTTGCGTTTTACCGCGTTGTTCAATAAAAATATTTACAACAAGCTGGAAGAGCTGGACGACGCGTACGATACCGTCAGCGTTAGCTACGGCATGCTGATCGTGCCCTACGATTATCATTTGAAAACGCCCATCACAGTGGAAAGCGTGTTTGGCGCGGACCGCAGCTATTACATCGACAAAAAGACGGAAAAGACCTCGGACGACCAGAAAAAGCTTGGCGGTTGGTGCCATGCGACTTTGCCCGAAGAGGACGGCGACACCCGTGAAAAAGAGGTGTACTGTTCGATTATCAACATTGCCAAAAGTCAGCTGACCCGTCAATGGATCGGCGTGGCATACGTGGAATATATCGAAAACGGCGTACGGCAATATTACATGACCGAGGTTGAGAGCGAAAACGCCCGTTCCATGGTATACGTGGCGCAGCGTGCCATTCAAGATCAAGAGGAAGATAAGCCCAGCGACGCCGAAAAAACATGGCTGGAAGAAAATTACACAACCTACGATAAAGACGTTGTAATTCCCACAAAGGAATACACCTACACCGTCAACCATATTTTGGTGGATCCTCTCGGTAATGAAACGGTAAAGGCGACGGAAACGAAAGAGGCGACGGCGCTGTATAGCTCGACGACGGACGAAAACGGGAAAACGATCTACACGGAAAATTGGGTGGAATCGACGGACGAGAAGCGAGAGTACAAAGGCTACGTATATGACGACTCCCGATCTAAGTTGGAGGACATCGTCTACGCCAACCATATGACGGCGCTCAATTATTATTACAATGAAGAACATTGCGATATTGCCTTTACGGGTACGCGCTGTACGATACAAATGGACGACAAGGAGGGCGCGGAGCTTTCCTACGTTTCTTTGAATGGGGCAAGTAGCTTTTCCTTCCGCATCGTTCCCGACGTAGGATATTCCTCGGGTACGGTGACGGTGACGGTAAACGGACAATCGGTTGCTGCGACGAACGGCGAATACACGGTATCCTTGGCGGGTAAAGAAAATGGCGATACGATCACCATCAACGCCACGGTGGACGCGGGTACGGTGTCCGACCAAGTGTTCGAGGGTTCGAACTACGAGGCAAAAGGGGAACAGACCGGTGCTGTGCTTGGTTGGCTGGTAGGCGTTTTGGGCTACGGTGGCTTGACGGTGGACGAGGAACAGGGTACGATCACCAGCAAGGGCGGCTCGTTAGAGCTTTCTGGCGACTTTATCAAAAACGCTCTGGACGAAGGGTATACCCACATGTCCTGCGACATTTCCATGAGTGGCGGTATCGGCACGCTGACCAAGCTGGAGATGACCAGCAAGGGCAAATCGGGGGATGCGGTTGTGTACCAAAAGGTGACGACGGACAGATCCCGTACCGACCGTATTGATTTAACAGAATTTCAAAACGCGGACGGAACGTGTAAATCGCTGCTGTACAATGCTTACCGCAGTCTGTTTAACAGAGAGTCCATATCCTCGTCGGCAACCGTCGTTTTGTCGAACATTCAAATGTATAAGAGTGAGGAAACGAAGAGCTGGAAAAAGTACAACGCAAACCACGAGGAAATCACCAACGCGTACGCTGCGTATGAAAATGGAAACCTCGTCATCGAAACGATGGAGGATAACACGTATTTCGAAACGGACAGCGGAACGATCGCCTATGATCTTGCCGTGGGTGTATCGATGTCCTTTGCGTTCAAGTATTTAAACGTAGGTCAGAACACGGAGAGTTTCTTGTGTCAGTTGGGGGGACGGGAGATGGCAAGCAGCAGCAGTGGGC
>JAZURU010000027.1:0-5750 GCA_045606365.1 Candidatus Scatosoma sp.
AGTTCGTCATCCACGCAGCGGGGATCAAGGAAAGCAACGCCAACAAAATACACACCACGGCAAAAGCCTTAAACGAGCCTGCCAAAATACCGCCCAAAACGTTGATTTTCGCGATAAACGGCGAGGACTCAGCCACTTTATTCAAAATTCCCCTAAGCAACAGCATCAACAGCTTTGTGATGATGAACACCGCCACCGCGCACAGTACGGTTGCCAAAAACGAACCGATAACGTCGCCAACGTACTGCCCCAGCAGCGTTCCCGCGGGGATCTCCCCAACGTACGCGTTAATTTCGGTTAAGACGGCGTCCTTTAAAAATTCCGGCAACGCCATTCCGTCCAAGGTTGCGCGCCAGCCCTCGGTGGAAATATCCAAATCAAAGGGCTTGATCCCGCACAGCCAACCGCCCAGCCCGTCCTGCATCCAATTTTCTAAGCCGAACATCCCGCCTGTCATCTTTAATACGGGACCGGATAAGAACAGCACGGCAAGCGCGCATGCAATCGCGGACACAAAAGAGAAAAAGCAGGTGATAAACCCCCTTTTCCCATCTATGATCGCCCAGATCGCCAGCCCGACCAAAAACACAATGTCGGCGATATATTCTCCTTTAAAATCAATGGCAAGCAACATGCAAAACTCCGTTTTTATTTCTCAGGCGCGCACGCCCGACTTATTTCTATTTTTATATATACAAGTATACCATATTTCAATCTTGTTTTTCAAGAGTTTTTGACAAATATTTTGATGCAACCTCATAGGCAAGGTATAATTTCCAAAAACTTGGGCAATGATTACACCATGGAATATTCGTTTCACGCCTACAATTCACACGCCGAAAACGGCGTTGCAACCTCTTTAAACCATCTACTTAGCGAAAAAAGAATGGGGGCAGGGTTGGATTTAAGCAAAAATTTACCCGTCATCGTGTGCGTCGGCAGCGATTTGGTAATCGGGGACAGCTTAGGCCCGCTGACAGGTAGTATGCTCACCTTTAAAACGCAAGGGCTTGGCGCATATATTTACGGTACGCTACACGCGCCGATCACCGCCAAGGAAGTGAAATATCTAAAAGATTTTCTCCGGCACACCCACCCGCATCGCCCCATCATCGCGGTGGACGCCGCTGTGGGAAAAACCGAGGACGTGGGGATTATCAAAGTCAGCGCGCAGCCCCTCGCACCAGGGTCAGGAGCGAACAAAAAGCTGGGCAGCTTTGGCGACGCCACCGTATTGGGGGTGGTTGCAGAAAAGAGCCTTGGCAATTACGCCCTGTTCAACGGTACGCGGCTTCGGCTGGTGCATTCGATGGCAGACCAAATCTCGGAAGGAATCGCAACCCTCTTACACGATTACGCCGCGCGCGCGTATCATTCCTATAAAAACGTCGCCCGATAAAGCGGCGTTTTGCCTTTTATAAAAAGTACGGCAACCGCTTATCCCGCAGCTTTTTCACTGTAAAATACAGCGGCAAGCCCAGCGCGTAAATCCAAACGCTCTCCGTCAACGCCAAGGAGGCGGCAAAGAAAAAGTACGCCCCCGCCGCAGTGCTCTGCCCGCCAAGATCCCCGCATAAAAACACGATAATAATGGGGATCAAAAAGGCGTTAAAAAGCACGGGCGGCACGCCGCCAAGCGTCGCTCTTACGCCGTCTTTTTTGATGAGCAACCCGATCAAATAGGTGCAAATTGCCGCAAGCAAGGTTGCCGCGCCACCAATGCAAACGTCGTAGACGGCAAAGGGAGAGGTGAGGTTGGCAATCGCGCAGCCAACGAACAGCGCAGGCACCGCTTCTATATAAAAAAGAGGCAATATACACAGCGCTTCGGCAGGGCGAATCTGCAAAAATCCGTTGTAGGACAAAGCCATAAACACCCACGTAAGCACGACGTATAATGCCGCAATGATCCCCGCGCGGCACAGCCGACGGGTGGTAAAAATTTTTTGCATATAAGATGACCTCGGTTTTTTTATTCAGAAGTGTTTACCGAAAACCTTCTGCACGATTGAGTATAACAAATTTTCCCACCGCTGTCAAGCAAATAGAGAAAAAGTATGGAAACGGAGTATCGTGAATTGCTACTAACGTCGCGCAAATTGCAAGGCTATGCCTTGCGCTATGGAAACTTTTAAATACCCCAGCAGCGTTTGCTTTTAGCAAACTATTCACGTTTTCCATCACCCTTGTAGGGGCGATTAGGGATCGCCTACAAGAGATTCTTTATTCCGTTCAGAATGACGGATAGAGTGAATACCTCTTTGTCCTCCTGAGCAAGCCCGTAAGGACGCGCTGAACGGATCTCCCCACTGCAGTACAACAAGTAGTTAACCAATTTTCAACCACGTGACTATCGCATGGTATTCGTAATACAACAAAAAACACCCGCTTTTTTAGCAGGTGTTTTCTTTTTTACATATCCTTACTGTTGCCAAGGAACGTGCCGAAGAAATCGGAAGACTTCTTCATCGACGTACCGCCGCCGTTGCCACCCGAAGGCTTTCTGTCGCGGCTCATGGGCTTTTTACCAAAGCCACCGCGTCTGTCGTCCCGTCTGCCGCCACGACGGTCATCTCTTCTGCCACCACGTCTATCGTCCCGTCTTTCCGTTCTTGCAGGGATTGCAGGCGCGTCGGGATCTTCCAAATTCGCAGGCACAATCACCACGTAGCGATTGGGCTCTTTCCCCTCGCTCTCCGTTTTAATTCCCTCGTAATTGGACAACGCTGCGTGAATAATTCTTCTTTCATAAGGATTCATCGCTTCCAGCTTGATCTTCTTACCTAAGCGAATGGCTTTCGCCGCCAGGTTTTCCGCCAAGCGGTTGAGGGTCACCTCTCTGGTTTCGCGATAGTTTTCGCAATCCACCACAACACGCTTATAATCCTCTCTGCCCTTGTTGGCAACCGCGCCAGCCAAGGTCTGGATTGCGTCCAGCATAGCGCCGTGTTTACCGATTACCGACTGCGAATTTGCTGCCGTCACGTTGATTTCAATCTTATCCCCCTCGGATACCAGCTGGGAAACCGCCTCAATCTTCAAAATTTCAAACAAACCGCCAAGGAACGCCACAGCTCTTTCGCCGTCTGATTCCTCTGCTGCGCCTACCTCTGCAACTTCTTCCACGGTTTCTTCCGCCGTTGTCGGTTCTTCGGGAACACCGATTTCCACCCTTGCCTTGATCGAGCCAAACAGCTTTTTCTTGCCCTCTTCCAGCACGCGGATTTCCGCAGCCTCTCTATCAATTTTCAATTCGGCAAGCCCTTTTTGAATTGCGTCTTCCACCGTCTTGCCGGTAAATTCTTTGTATTGCATTTTTCTTCCTTCCTTTAAATTCTCTCTTAATTCTTCTTGTTGTCCTGTTTGTCCTGTTTGTCCTGTTGCTTATCCTGCTTATCCTGCTTATCTTGCTTATCTTGCTTGTTCTTCTTTTCTTTCTTCTCTTTTATGCTTTTGTCCTTATTCTGACCAGGCAGCGTGCGGTTAAATTTTTCCTGCATTGCCTTTTCTTCTTTTTTGCTCATGGAAATGTCCACCAGCTTATTGATCAGCATCGTTGACCCCAGCGAGAAAATACTGGATACCACCATATAGATTGAGAACGCGGCACTATACATAAACGAGAAGATACCAAACATTACGGTCATGATGATCATCGTTGTTTTTTGCGTGGCAGCCTGCTGTCCGTCTACGGAAGAATACTTGTTCTGCGCTTTTTGCGAACGCATCGAAATAAACTGTTGCAGCAAAATCGTACCGATGGACAGAACGATCATAATAAAGTATCCGTTCGGCGCTTCTTTACCGTCTTTCAGGTTCGTGGTGATTTCCTTGAACGAAGTGTCCTTATACGGGGACGCGTCCATCGCCTGCACGTCATAGAAGGATACCAGCGTACCGTTTACGTTAAACCTGCTTTCCGCGCTGAACAGATTTTTCACCGGTTCCATCATCTTTGCATGTTCGGTGATAGGGTGTTGGTACACTGCGTCAACGTTCCATACGTTCTTGATCCACAAAAAGCCTACGCGATTAAACGAATTTTCTTCATAATCCTTTCTAACCGCCTCACGCGCCAGCTCGTGATAAAAATTCTGCACCGTCTTTTCGTCCGTATCCACGTCGCCGGTTTTCGTCAGCTGCGAATACTGCGCGAACGTAGCGTCTACGTCGGCGTTATATTGTGCTTTCACCTGCTTTCCTGCGGAATCCTTAACCTCGTACTTTAACACCGAGGAAACGTACGCGTTCCACGCTTCCTTAGATTCTGTCGTATAGTCCTTTTCCGATCTTACGGTAAGGTAAACAAGGTTGTCCGCGTTTCGTACGGTGAATTCGCCGTACTGTATCTGGTTGCCGGCCTCATCCGTTTCCGTTTTCCATGCAAAATCGACGTTCGTCCCCTCGTCGGAAAGCTCGGGCGCAAATTCTTCGATTTTTTCATTATAGGTGTTGACAAAGCTGTTATAATTTTGAATGTTCGCGTATTTCGCGTACGAGTTAAACCCACCGATTGCTGCGATAAATACAATCATCGAAAGAATCATCGGCAAGCAGGAAGAGAACATCGAAATGCCGTTTTCTTTGTACATTTCCATGACCTTCTGGTTGTATTTTTCCTTATCGTTGGCGTACTGCTTTTGCAGCTTTTCCATCTTTTCCTGATTTTCCTGCATTTTGTTGTTTTGCTTACGCATCGTAATTCTTTGATAGATATCAAAGGGCAATACGATCACTTTCAAAAGCAAGGAAAATACAATGATACCCACGCCGACGATGCCGATTCCTGAAATCAGCCATTCGATAATCTGCGCGATCCAATTCAGCGAAACGTCATAGGTTTGACCAAAGTGGTTTAACACTACCGCGTTGAATAAATGCATAAGTTCCATGTTTTTATTTCCGTTTAGGCTTTACATAGCCTCTCTTTTTTTATTTTTTTGCCCGATTATAAAACCCACTTTTTTTTAAAAGGGTTTTCGGGCGCAGGGTCGTACGTGCCGCCTTTTACAAAAGGCGTGCAGCGCAGAATACGACAAATACCGAGCAGTATGCCTACCAACGCGCCATGATTGTTAATACACTCTAAAGTATATTGCGAACAAGTCGGCCGAAACATACAGGTATGCTTGGAAAGGTGTTTTTGATACAACAGGATAAGCCGCATACAAAGCATTTTACCGTACGGTTTCCATACGGTCTTTTTTAAAAATTTGCCGTTTTCTTTTACGAGCGTGCCAAGGTCGATCTTCATAGATCCCCCTTTTTGATCATACGCGCCAAATCCGTTTTGTAGGTATGAAAGGAGTATTCTTCTTGCACCTTAGGCACTAATACCACAGAATACGTCCCTTTTATTTCCGTTTGCTGGGCGCGAAAAGCCTCTCTCAATAAACGCTTGATGCGGTTGCGTTGCACCGCTTTTCCATGTTTTTTACCTACGGAAATCCCCATCGTCATTTTCTTTGACGGCTTTACGATCATGGTAATCGACGGCGAAAACAACCGCTTTCCGCTATCAAAAAGCTTTTGAAAATCCGATTGTTTTTTCAACCTGAAATATTTCATTTTTCCCCGCCGTATACCTATTTTTTTTCTTTGAAATGGCTAAACTGCACGAAAACCGCCCCGTGTTTTTTTACAAGGCGGTTTTATGTTTTTTCAATTAGTGGGTCAATCTTTTTCTGCCCTTATTTCTACGTCTTTTCAACACGTTTCTTCCAGCCGTCGTTGCCATTCTTTTACGGAAA
>JAZURU010000028.1:0-1582 GCA_045606365.1 Candidatus Scatosoma sp.
CATTTACAACGAATTCTTGCAGGTGCGCGATGCGGCGGCGGCGAAAAACGGCGTGGAATTCAATATCAACATGCGCGAAAACCATACGATTCGTTTGGAAGTGACTGCAGACTTTAACTTTGAAGGTTTCTGGTACGGCAACAACGTATGGACGGGTTATCAGGCGGGTATGCATCAATTTAAAGGTGTTGATACCGTCAAGGAGGGCGATAAGCCTCTCTATTATTGGACGGAAATCGTATATACCAGCCGCTACATTGAAAAAGGCTTTAATATCCATTGGAGGGACGATACGGAAGGCGACGGCAGCGCGTACGTTGGCACGATGCATTTGCGCTATACGTTGAATTCGGATGCCTCGGCAGAATATTTCTCTTTTGTTCCCGATAAGCATGCGGTGGGCGTTGAGGCGTCCGAACGATTGCAGGATGGGATCAAGGTTGAAACGCTGACAGGGAACGTGGGCACAACCTTCACGATGCCCGTTATGGATAATACCACTGAAAAAACGATCAAGCTGACGGTGTCTGCAGGGTGGGATTTCAGTTGTTTGCAATACGGTGCGGGTACGAAGGATAGTGCGCTGATAAAATTTGAACCTCAGAAAGATGAAACGAGTGGCTTATACAAGCAAACCGTCGCTGTCACGGCAATATTTGAGGAAGGCTTTAAGATTTATTATGCAGATAAATTCCCCGAGGGCGTAGCCAAGGGCACGATCGACGTCAGCGTGTACGTACAAAACTTTGAAACGGACAGCAAAGAAGTCGAAATCACCGAAGTGCTGCAGACGGACGGCTGGACAAAGCTGTATGCGACGGGCTTGCAAAAGGATACGGTGCTGAATTTCCCTGCGGTGGAAAGGGAGCAAAGCGTGTCTGTTTACGTGACCTCGAACATTCCGTTAAGCGGTGTTCTTTCCTATGGCGTAGAAGGGAAATGGATCACGCTGGACGAACAAATGGTACAGATCAATCAATCGGCTGAAAACAGCGATGAAAAGACCTACGTGACGCTGTTTACCTATTGCGATCCCGATACCACGGGCTTTAGTATTGCATTTAATTATAAAGGGAATGATTTTCCTGCAGACGCGTGGGCGCAAATTCAGTACCGATTTACAAATTTCAAGATCAAGAACACCGAACCCGTGAAATATACGGGAATCTTGGAAGAGAAAACGGAAAACGGCATGAAAGCAACGCTGTATTCGCGTTCTAGCGAGGCTCGTTTCTGGTTGAATACCGCAGGATACGTCGAGATTCGTGGAACGATTACCTCTTCGGTGCCGCTTAGCGAAGGGATTTTGCGTTACGGTCATGGCTGGGATACGGCGGGGGTTGTTGCGGTAGATCCTGCAAAAGCGAAGCTTGGCGACGACGGTATTACTTGGACATACGAGTTTGTATACAACGATAACATGCAAAACGGTTTCTGTATCTACTATACCTCCAACGGCGAAAATGCATTTGCGGGTGCGGTGACGGTGGAATATCAGCTGTACACCATTCGTCAGCTTGCTTATCAGGAAAGCTATTGGCACGTAGAAGACGGCGGAACCGAGCTCACCTTTAAAAAGAAC
>JAZURU010000029.1:0-8196 GCA_045606365.1 Candidatus Scatosoma sp.
CGACTTGCCACGGCTGATTACAATTTTGCCACTGTCGTTGACCGTGGGCAAAACGCTGTGCGTTTTATAGGCGTATTCCGCCTTGGCGTACAGACTATCCAGCTCCTCTAAAAGGGTGATCGCCAGCTGCAATTCCTCCGCAAGCATTCCTACCCGACGGGTCAGCTCGGATAAAATACGCTGCACCTCTTCCTGTTCGTCGATCATCAGCGAACGCAGCTCGTTGTTCATTTCCAAAACCGCCTCGGGCTCGATAAAGAAGGTTGCGCCCGTTGCCGAACGATCATGAATAAAACCTTTGACGTTGCGTTTGTATTCCGCTTTTACAGGCAGCACGTAGCGGTTGTTTCGCATCGTTACGATGCCGTCCTGCAAATATTTACCCTCTGCCCCGCTTAAATATTCGGCAAGGCGGGCGCGGATCTTTTCATTAAGCATGCGGATTTCGCGGCGAAGCGTATACAGCTTGTCGCTGGCATAGTCGCTAACCTCGCTGTCGTTTACAATCTTGCTGTTTATATCGTCCTCCAGATCGATGTTGTAATACAGCTTATCCGCAATCTCTTTCACGAGTACGATTTCTTCGTCGGCAATGGAGGAAATAGAGGTGTGCGCAATACGGATGGTTCGTAGCAAGTTGCCGACGCCAAGCAGCTCGCCACACGTCAGGGTAGACCCTTTCTTCGAACGCTGCAATTCGTCGGTGAACGGCGGGAAATGCTCGATCTTCGAAACGCCGTGCGTAAAGAGCAGCTTCACACACTCCTTTGTCATCGCTAGAGATTTGCGAACAGCGGAAAGCTGAGTTTCGGGGCGGGTGGAATACAGCAGCTCCTTTCCCCCCTCCAACACGCAATATTCGGCGGCAAGCGCAAGAATTTTATTCAATTCTGTTTTTTCAATCGCAGCAAAATTCATATTATTGCACTCCGTTTTTAATATGCCCTGAGGTGTATGACGTATAGATCTGTTTTTGCAGGCTTTCGCTATTTACTGCGGAAACCGCCCCAGGCTTGTCCGTTTGCAGGCTGACGTCGATCAGCTTGCCCGCACCCATCATGCCTCTGCCTACCAAAGAGGCGCAGTTGTAAACCTCGAACCTGCACCCTCCAACCACGTCTACATAGCGACGCACGGGAAATACCCGACCGTTTTCGTCCGTCAAGTGATAGATCGTCTTCTTGTCGCATTGCTTACAGCTCTTTCCAAACGGGCAATAGCAAAGATCCATCAGCTTAATATTCCCCGAGGAAAGCGCAAACGCCTTTTCAGAAAGCAGTGCCTCCCCCTCTTTTTCCGAAAGCTCTTTGGAAATCGCATAGTACGTTAGCTTGTCAAAAAGCACCGAAAGCGCGATCGGGTTCGTTAAATTCAGCCCCGTTCCCGCAAACAGCTTACAGCCGATCCTTTCCGCCAGCTCGACCCCGTCGTAATTGTCGGCGTACACACCGTCTAAGCCGTAGCTTTGAATCCAGCCCTCCACCGTCAATAAATCCTGCCTTGTATGGAAAGGCGAAAGATAGACGTATTTTTCGGCGTTGCAGCGTAAAAAGCTGTCGGGCAAAGCCTCGTCGTAAAAGCGTGGCTTACAAATAGCAACGTCGCACTCTATCCCCGAAAAATCGTCTGAAAACACCGCAAGTTTATCATTCTTTCCGAAATATTGCGGAATCGTCCACAGCGGGGAATATTCAACGTGATTGCCTTTTGCTATGGATACAGAAAGCTTTTCATAAAAAGCACGACGAAGTGCATTCAGCGTGGATTTTGGCAAAAATACGTTGCCAACGATCTCGATCCGATCAAATAGGATTTGAAGGGGTAAACCATCCGTTTTTAAAAAGTTGTTCTTCAGCTCCGTTTCCGTTAAAGGGCTGTTTGTCGCCGTAGCTAATACGTCCTCCGAGCAAACGGATACCCCGTTACCCTCGATGTGGGCTTTTTCCCCGACCGCAAAATAGAGCGAAAGACGCACGGTAAACGGCATTGCCTTGCACGCTAAAACGCGGGCGTTGACTTCGGTATCCGTGGTAATAAACACTGCGTCGCCGTTTTTTAAACGGGTCTTCGTAAACAGCATAAATCCGCGGGCATAGCTGCCTGCATACGCCGCGCCCCCCACTTCTTTGCCGTCACGCAGGATTTTAAAGGCGTCCCCTTGCTTTGCATGAAAACGGCTCTCGACCAAGAACTTGCCCTTTTCCACCTTGACCACCCCGACTTTTTCGCCAAGGTGTCCTTGCACAGCGCGGGATAAAAACCGCTTATCCTGCCCAAAGGCAAGCCCCTTTGTGTAGTTTCCACGATTATAGGTACGCTTTAAATCGGAAAGCGCACACGCTGCCTCCTTGCCCTCTAACACTTGTCGGTAATAGCGAACCGCAGCGGCAACGTATTCCTTGCGGCGCATTCTGCCCTCAATTTTAAAGGAAATAACGCCTGCGTCTACCAGCTTTTGGATATCTTCGCCCACCGAAAGATCGGAAAGGGAAAGGGCATAGGCTTTTTCTTCAAATCCTGCGCGATCGTAGGAATACAGCTTTCTGCACGGCTGTTTGCACCTGCCTCGGTTGCCGCTGTTGCCGCCGACAAACGAGGAAAAATAGCATTGACCGGAATATGCGGTACAAAGCGCACCTTGTACAAACACCTCAGTTTCTACGATTTTTGCAATCCTTTCAATCTCGGCAAGCGGAGTTTCTCGGGCAAGGATCACCCGTGAAAAGCCGTACTCCTTGGCAAGCGTCGCGCCCTGCTCGGTGCAGATCCCCGCCTGCGTGCTAAGGTGTAAGACGATTGCAGGATATAACGTATGCACGTATTTTCCTAGCAAAAGGTCCTGCAAAATCACCGCGTCTGCGCCCAGCGCCCAAACCCGCAGCAGCGTTTTTAAAAAGCCGTCCAGCTCGGTCGTTTTGACAACGGTATTCATGGCAACGTACACCTTTACGCCTGCAAAATGTGCCTTTTGCAGAATACGCTGCAACCCCTCGTCGTCAAAATTTGCCGCACCGTCGCGCGCGGAAAAAGCGGTATACCCAAGGTATATCGCATTCGCACCGCAGGCAATTGCCGCTTCGGCGCATTCTTCATTTCCGCTTGGCGCTAAAATCTCCAACATAACCTTTTCTTTTGTTTATTCCCCAAAGCCGTATTTACGGATAATTTCCCCGATTGCGTTTTCGTCGTTCGAATATGCAACTGCAACCGTTGCGCGCTGCTTTAAAGCCGTTTCTGCGTTCTTGACTGCAATTCCAAGCCCCGCTGCCTCAATCATCGGCAGGTCGTTTAAGCTGTCGCCTACCGCCAACGTATCCTCTACGGCAACGCCGTAATATTCGGCAATCCGCCGCAGCGCCGTCGCCTTGGAATAGGCACGATTGGTCACTTCCACCAAAAACGCAGCGCTGTACGTGACGTAATATTCATCGCCAAAACGCCTAGTCAAGCATTCATAAATCCCCGCACGCTGGTCGGGATGTACCATCACCATAATCTTTCGAACCCTCATGCCCGTACGTTGAATGAACGCAGAGAGAGGTTCGTCCGTTTTTACAATCGCTTTTACGCGGACGATACGTTCGTATTCTTCCAAATAACGATCGTCCATATTCGAATAATACGCCTCGGTATCATAGACGTGGATATGCTGATGCATTTCCTCCAAGCATCTGCACACCGCCACGGCACCCTCCTGCGAGATATAACCGTCCTCTACGAGGCAGCCACTTTCGATATCTGCTACGACCGAACCCTGAAAACACGCCACCAGCCCCGTCAAGCCTAAGCCTTTTGCGATCGGCAGCGCCGAGGCAAGCGTGCGCCCCGTGCAAAGGGCGAAATGTCCGCCAGCATTTTTATATTCTTCAATCGAATCCAACGTTTCCTTGGCAATCGTTCCGTCCGTTCTAACCAGTGTTCCGTCGAAATCGGAAACAATCAAGGGATATTTCAATTGTTTCATCCTATATTTTTTCCTTGAAATGATCGTAAATTCTCTTGGCGAGTTCTTCGCCGATACCCTCTGCCTCGGCAAGCTCTTTTACGCTTGCATCCATGATCTTATCAATCGTTTTAAATTGATTCAGCAGCGCCTCCCTCTTTTTCTTACCGATCCCCTCAATTTCAGAAAGGACGGAAGAAAGGTTGCGCTTGGAATGTAAGCTTCTAAAATACGTGATCGCAAAACGGTGCGCCTCGTCACGTAGACGTTGCAACATTTGCAAAACGTAATCCCGCTTTTGCAAGCGGATACTTTCAGAAGAATACAGCGTAAAAATTTCCTCTTCCCTTTCGGCAAGCGCAATCAGTGGTATGTCGGTAATGGAAAATTCCTCAAAAACCTCTTTGATGGCAGAAAGCTGCCCTTTGCCGCCGTCGATTACAATTAGGTCAGGTTTTGGAAAGCGCTCTTCCTCTTCCGTGCCAAGCTTGGATAGCCGCCGCCGCATCATTTCCTGATGAGAGGCGTAATCGTTTGCCCCCTCCACTGTCTTGATCTTAAACCTGCGATAGCTGTTCCTATCCGCCTCGCCGTCGATAAAGACAACCATCGAACCCACCTTATCCACCCCCGATATATTGGAAATATCATAACATTCCATTCTTCTGGGATATCTAGGCAAATCCAAAAGCTGCTGCAACCGCTTGCAGGCATTTTTCGTTCGATCGTTTTTATGTTCGATCTTTTCAACAACCTTAGAAAGGTATTCCTCCGCATTTTTTTCCGCCATGTCTAAAAGCTGCTTTCTAACGCCCGCCTTTGCAAGCGTCACCTCTACCTTTTTACCCAAATGCTCCTTGAAGTAGCGTTCCAGCAGCTCTTTTTCGCAAAAGCCCTGCACAATCAGCTCTTCAGGCGGTTCGCGGTGGGCATAATATTGCAAAATAAAGCCCGTTAAAGCATCGCTTTCCGCCAAGGACGCGTCCTCTAAAGCATAGTTGCTGCCACCCTGCATAATACCGCTGCGGGTAATTAAAACGTTGACGGAGGAATACAGCTTGTCCGAACGCAGCGCAAATACGTCTGCGTTAATACGACGATTGAGCGCGGTCAGCCGTTTCAGCTTTAGCTTAGAGAGCATTTGCAGCTTTTCACGATATTCCATCGCCAACTCAAATTCCTCGTTTTCTGCAAAGCGGAGCATCTTTTCCTGCAAAATCCCCTCCGCCTCTTCATAATCTCCGTCCAAAAACGACAGCGCCTTCTTTACACGGTCAGCATACTCCTCTTTCGTGCAGGCGTGCGCACATGGCGCAAGGCATTTTCCCAAATGCGAGGCAAGACAAGGCTTTTTGGGCTTTGCGCCGATTGCCGTGGTACACAGCCGAACACCGTACACCGACGATAGGATTTCTAAAATATCCTTACAACGAATCCCCCCCATAAACGGACCAAAATACTTTCCGTCCTTCGTCAGCTTGCGGGTGATCGAAAAATGAGGAAATTCCTCCCTCGTGTGTGCCTTAATGTAAGGATAGGTCTTGTCGTCTTTCAGCAGAATATTGTACTTGGGCTTGTACTTTTTAATCAGGTTATTCTCTAACGCAAGCGCGTCAATTTCCGTGTTTGTGATGATGTAGGAAAAATCGGCAATATTTTCCACCATCGCCGCCACCTTGGAGGGCTTTGCCGAGCCATGAAAATACTGCCTGACGCGATTTTTTAAAATCCGCGCCTTGCCAACGTAAATCACCACGCCATCCTTGTCCAGCATGATATACACGCCCGGCGCGTCCGGCAATAGCTTTAATTTTTCCTGCAATTTTCCCATTCGCCCCTCACCTTTGCACAAAAATGCATGCGTGCATACTTAGCCAATACTATCAGTATACCACAAAGCCCGTTAATTTGCAAGAGAAAACGTAAAAAAAAGAACTTTTTAAACTATGTTTAACAGCCTAAAAATTCAATGCCTTTTAAAAGCACGTCGTTAATGCTGTCGTCCGTGAGGGAGTAAAAGACAATCTTGCCCTGCCGAAAGCATTTTACAATGCCTGCGCTTTTCAAAAAACGCAGCTGGTGGGAAACGGTGGTTTGGTTGATCCCTAAAATGCGGGAAAGATCAGTGACGCACAGCTGACTGATGGCAAGCGCCGATAAAATTTTCACCCGCGTATAATCGGAAAAGACGGAAAAAAAGCACACAATTCCCTCTAAGATTTCCCCTTGCGGAACGTAATCCTCGATCAAGCCTTGCGTGCGTTTGTCCAAAAGCAACATTTGTGACATATGTACACCTCCATAATATGTTTGTGTATGCATAATATCACGGTCTTTCCTGCGCTTTTTGTATGAAATTGTCTGTTTTTGGCTTATTTTATCAATTCTATCCCCAGCACCTCGTAGCCAGCCTCCACAATCTCTGCCGTCAATACCTCGTCGGAAACCTCCACCGCCGCGCTAACGGTGGCTGTGCCCGCCTCTAAATTGACGTCCACGCCGTCTACCTCGTCAATCCCTAAAAGCGCCTTGGTCACGTGCGCGACACAATGCTTGCACATCATACCTTCAATTTTTATCAGTTTTTTCATACCTGCGTTCTCCTTTTCGATTTCTGTGTTTTCTTCCTTAGAGCTGTCTACAGCAAGAGTGGGTGCCGTTCCCTCGATTTTCGCCTGTTTTTTGCGGCCAAAACGCATCAATCTTAACGCGTTTGAAACGACGAAAAGGGAGCTTAAACTCATACATGCTGCCGCAATCATAGGGTTTAAGTGTATCCCTGCCCACGAAAACGCACCCGCCGCCACGGGGATTGCAATGACGTTGTAAAAGAACGCCCAAAAGAGGTTCTGGTGGATGTTTTTGACCGTTACTTTGCTAAGATCAATCATTGTCGAAACCGAGCGCAGATCCCCACCAACCAGCACCACGTCCGCGCTGTCGATGGCAATATCCGTACCCGTGCCCATTGCCACGCCGACGTCTGCGCTCTTCAACGCAGGGCTGTCGTTGATACCGTCGCCGACCATCGCCACCACACCGCCGACCGAACGCACGCGTTCAACCGCCTTCGCCTTATCCTCTGGCAAAGCCTCGGCAAAGTATTCGTCCAGCCCTACCTTTTGCGCGATAGCTGCCGCCACGTTTTCCACGTCGCCCGTCAACATAGCCGTGCGTACAGAACGCGCTTTTAGCATTTCAATTGCCTCGCGGCTGGTTTCCTTTAAAGTATCGGCAATGGCGAACACCGCCAATAGTTTGCCGCCACCAGCTAGAAACACCGCCGTTTTGCCCTGCTTTGAGTATTTTTCCTCCAACGCATAGCTTTTTTTATCCGCTACCTTACCCAGCAGCTTTCGATTGCCCAAGCAATATAATACGCCGCCGTATTCCGCAAGCGCTCCTTTGCCCATTTCGTAGCGGTAATTTTCCACGGCAACGTTTTTATTTATCAAGGGTGCGGTATACGCCTTGATACATTCCGACAAGGGATGGTTGGAATGGCTTTCAATGGCATGAGCAAGCTGATACGACAGCTGCAAGTCATCTGTAAAGCATTCAAAATCAACGACCTTAGGCGCACCCTCGGTAAGCGTTGCCGTCTTATCCAGCAACACGCAATTTACGTCCTTTGCCTTTTGCAGCGCCTCGGCATCTTTATACAAGATCCCTAAGGACATGCCCCGCCCTGTTGCAGCCATCACCGCCACGGGCGTTGCCAGCCCCAACGAACAAGGGCAAGAGATCACCAACACGCTGATGGCGTAATTTGCCGCCTCGCCAACCTCCCCCGTAACCCCGACCCAAATGAGCAAGGTCAGCAACGCCAACATACACACCACGGGGACAAAAATACCCGCAATCTTGTCGGCGATCTTTTGCAAGGGCGCTTTGCTTGCCCCTGCCTCTTTAACCATTTTGACAATCTGCGAAAGGGTGGTATCCGCGCCCACCTTTTGCGCCAGCACCTTGACGAACCCGCTTTTGACAATGTCGGCACCCGTCACAAGGTCACCTTCGACAACCTCGATCGGCATACTCTCCCCCGTGATTGCCGCACGATCGACAAAGGCGTGCCCCTCGACTATCTTTCCGTCGACAGGGATATAATCCCCCTGCCTAACAATGAGCAGATCGCCAACGGCAATATCGGAAAAGGTAATCGTCTGTTCCACACCGCAACGTTCTACCACCACGGTATTCGGCATCAAGGCAATCAGCTTTTCCACTTCATCGCCCGTTTTGCGTTTAGA
>JAZURU010000030.1:0-1650 GCA_045606365.1 Candidatus Scatosoma sp.
ATGGATGCCCTTGATATGCTCTCCGAATTCTCCAAGACCGAGATCAGCTATCCCCTTCGCGGCCTCGCGGAGAGAGACGTCAGATTTACCCGCGTTATCGATGCAGGCGAAATGCTTGACGTGGTAAAGAAGTACGTTAAATAACAGATAAATTGCAATTTAGCGGGGGGATGCGTTCCACCTTTTTCGAGAAAACCTACGCAGATTGTTTACAATCTGCTGTTGCGAGTTTGCTTCGCAAACTTCGAGGTGGAGCCCAAAAGCTTCCTTAAGGCTAGTTGAAAAGGAACCCATTTTAGGCTCGGTGATGGGTTTGAATTTAAAATTTCGCTTTCGGGCTATCGTGTTGCGAGTCTAAAATGGGATATTTTTTCTAGCCCTCAGGAAGTTCTTTGCCAAGCTTTCTTTCAAGAAAGCTTGCCGCCGGAGGCATCGCGCTTCCCCTATAAATCAAAATTTGAAAACAAAAAAACGGGAGGAGCAAGCCCCTCCCTACGAAAGTGTAGAAATTGAATCAACCGCAGGTTTCGTCACACTTGAAGGTAGCGCAAACGGTATCCGCGCTCTTCTCTGCGTGGTTGGGTCCTACGTGGATATTCTCCGCGGTGCAATAGCACTCGCCGTCGTGGTAAACGCAATTCTTAACAGAGCAATTAATGCCCTTGATGTGCTTTTCACAGTTTTTGGATTCGTTCATCATGATTCTGATCCTTTCAGTTTTTTTATCAAACGTCCTGCCGATGCCTTCGCCTCGGCGGATGACACTCGGCAAAATTGCCGACGCTATTATTATTGTCCCGTATCAATGGATTTATCCGTTATTTCGTGAGGTATTTATGTCAATTTTCGTTCTTTCTGACCTTCATCTGTCAACAGACTCCAAGACAAATAAGTCTATGGAGGTTTTTGGCGCGCGTTGGCAGGATTATATTGCGAAAATTGAAAAAAACTGGAATGCCGTTGTAGGTGAGCATGACACAGTGATCGTACCCGGTGACATTTCCTGGGCAACAAGATTGGAGGAATCGGAATCCGATCTGCGCTTTCTCGACTCGCTGAACGGTAAAAAGCTGATCGGCAAGGGCAATCATGATTTCTGGTGGTCCACCGCCACGAAAATGTACGCCTTTTTCACCGAAAAAAAGCTTGATTCCATATCAATTCTTTACAATAACGCATATATTGTTGAGGATAAGATCATCTGCGGAACCAGAGGCTGGTTCCCCGATGAAAGCAGACAGGTGACCGTCGGTGAGGTGGATCACGCAAAGATCGTAAACCGCGAGGTCACGCGCCTCCGACTTAGCCTTGACGCGGCGAAAAAGCTTCAGACGGAGCGAATGGAGGAGAGTGGCGAGAGCCTGCCGATCATCGTCTTTCTGCATTTCCCGCCCGTTTGGGGAGACTTTATTATGCGTGAGTTCATCGACATTTTTCACGAATACGGGATCAAAGAGTGCTACTTCGGTCACATTCACTCCGCATATTCTCAGGTGGGAAAATTTGAATTTGAGGACGTAAAATTCACTCTGACGTCATCGGATTTTTTGAATTTTCATCCCATAATTCTCTGAGCTGCCGCTAATCGGCGCAAAAATGCGATTTTTTTTGCCTTTTTTGAAGGCAAAAATGCAAAAAACTATTGACAAA